>CAJXRL010000046.1 GCA_913059105.1 uncultured Flavobacteriales bacterium | reverse complement strand
TCTACACAGAGTAGATCGTCGGCAGCGTCAGATGTGTATAAGAGACAGTATGAATATAGAACTGACTGAAGAGCAAATTGCGGTAAGAGATGCAGCAAGAGATTTTGCTCAAAACGTACTGAAAGAAGGAGTAATCGAAAGAGATGAAACGCAAACTTTCCCAACAGAAGAAATTAAGCAAATGGGTGAGCTTGGTTTCATGGGTATGATGGTAGATCCGAAATACGGCGGCGGCGGTATGGATACTGTTTCTTATGTGTTGGCGATGGAAGAAATTTCAAAAGTTGATGCATCTGCTTCAGTTTGTATGTCAGTTAATAACTCGCTTTTTTGCTGGGGATTGGAGAAATTTGGAAATGAAGAGCAAAAGCAGAAATTTTTAGTGTCTACAGCGCAAGGCCAAACAATAGGAGCATTTTGCCTTTCTGAACCAGAAGCTGGTTCAGATGCAACCTCTCAAAGAACTACAGCTTTTGACCAAGGGGACCATTACTTAATGAATGGAACGAAGAACTGGATAACTAACGGTAGCACTGCGTCTTATTACATTGTTATAGCTCAAACTGATGTGGAAAAAGGCCACAAAGGAATTAATGCTTTCATCCTTGAAAAAGGAATGGACGGCTTTGTAATTGGAGCAAAGGAGAATAAGTTAGGGATTAGAGGCTCAGACACTCATACATTAATGTTTACGGATGTAAAAGTGCCAAAAGAAAATAGAATTGGAGAGGATGGTTTCGGATTCAAATTTGCCATGAAAGTTCTTTCAGGCGGTAGAATTGGAATTGCATCTCAAGCTTTAGGAATTGCATCTGGGGCAATGGAATTGGCAATTGCTTACTCTAAAGAAAGAGAAGCTTTTGGGAAACCAATTCATCAGCATCAAGCTATTGCTTTTAAGTTAGCAGATATGGCTACCGATATTGAAGCAGCGAGATTACTTTGTTTAAAGGCGGCTACCATGAAAGATACAGGACAAAATTTTGATAAGATTTCTGCCATGGCTAAAGTGTTTGCATCTAGAGTGGCGATGGAAGTAACCGTTGAAGCAATTCAAGTGCATGGAGGCTATGGTTTTGTTAAAGAATACCACGTTGAAAGATTAATGAGAGATGCAAAAATTACTCAGATTTATGAAGGTACAACAGAGGTACAGAAAATTGTTATATCAAGAGCTATATTAAACGAATAGATTAAAGTTTTAATCAATAAAAAAGGCCCATTTACTATACGTAAATGGGCCTTTTGCATTTAGTCGTGTACTAATCTTGCAACAAGGTCTCAATTTTCATGCCTCTTGAACCTTTTAAAAGTAATGTAAAACCTACCCAACTGTTTGATTTAAACCATTTTTTAAGGTCTTCTGTCGTTTTAAAGAACTTGACTTTTTTATCTTCGAAGCGATGTTCAGCAAAGTGTTCCCCAACAAAAATGTTTAAATGGATAGAAGTGTTTTTTTTCGCTTGTTCAATTATTGCTGAATGCTCAAGATAAGCGGACTCTCCCAATTCGAACATATCACCTAGAATTGCAACCTTTTTTTTTGCTTTAACTTTTTCGAAGTTGTCTAAGGACAAACTCATACTGCTTGGATTAGCATTGTAAGCATCAAGGTAGATGTCTGCTCCCAACGTTTTAACTATTTGAGAGCGATTCATGTCAGACTCATATTTATTAATGGCATCATCAATGTTGGTTGCATCTACACCAAAATGAGATGCAATGGTACAGGCGGCCATTATATTATGGAAGTTATAAGCCCCGTATAAACTTGAGTTTATCTTTCCTGAGCTGGAGTTTTTGGCCCATTTGCCAATCAATCTTGGATGAGTTTCCATCAAAGTTCCTGAGCAATCTGCAACTTCATAAATGCTATAAGTAACAGTTTTAGTGTCAGGAGTGGATGCTTTTATATTAGTGTCATCTAAATTTATAAAAAGTGTCCCGTTAGTTTTAGCAATGTATTTGAACATTTCCGTTTTTCCAATTCTAACGCCTTCTTCACCGCCAAATCCTTCTAAATGGGCCTTGCCAATATTAGTAAGCATGCCATAATTAGGTTCGGCAATCTGGCATAAAAAGTCAATCTCTCCTTGATGGTTCGCTCCCATCTCTATTATAGCAATTTCATGCTCTTTGGTTATTCTTAATAACGTTAATGGCACTCCAATGTGATTATTATAATTACCCAAAGTATAAAGTGTCTTATACTTCTTTGATAACGCTGCGGCAATTAATTCTTTGGTTGTGGTTTTTCCATTACTCCCACTTATGGCAATTATCGGGATGTGCAATTGCTTTCTGTGATGATGAGCCAATTGTTGTAAACTTTCTAAGACATTGTCCACTAGTAAGTAACGCTCATCTTTCTTAAATTCCTTTTCATCAATAACGACATAAGCAGCACCATTCTTTAACGCTTCTTCGGCGAATATATTCCCATTAAAGCTTTCTCCTTTTAAGGCTAAATAAATACATCCTTCTGAAATAGTTCGAGTGTCTTTTGATAGCTCAGGATGTTTCAAATAAACTTGATAAAGCTCTCCTGTATTTGTCTTTTTCATAGTACGCTAAAATAAAAAAGGCTTCCAAGTAATTTGGAAGCCTTTTCAATATGTTTTAACAATTAATTCTTAGTATCCTAAACCTACTGGGCTTCCTACTCGAATCATTGCACATCTAAATCCTATTGTATTTGTAGATTGATCTTCTGCTAGAAATCTTCTAGTTCCAGGCGTCATCCAATATGCTCTATCTTCCCAAGAACCACCTTTGTATACCCTAGATCTATCGCTAATTAAAGATGTTTGTCCAAAATTATACATCGCTCCTTCTTTTCCACCTTTCTCTTGGAACCCAGACAAATCACTGTAATCTAACGTAGATTGTAAATCTCCATCTTCAAAATTGATAACATCAGCCTTTTTGTAGTTCCGTCTATCCGCTAAATTATCATCTTCAGCATTTACTTCTCGGTACTTTAATTTACCTAAACTATCTTTTTCAGCAATATAACCTTCTTCGTCTCTTTCAAGAGTTTTAAATACATTTCCTCTAAAAGGTCGAAAATCATCTGCATCTTGAGCAGTCATTGGTCTATATACATCCATTACCCATTCAGAAACATTGCCAGCCATATTATATAGACCGTAATCATTTGGCCAGTAAGAATAAACAGGTGCAGTAATTTCTGCATTATCGTTCAGTTGACCTGCAACACCCATCATATCTCCTCGACCTCTTCGAAAGTTTGCTAGCATTTGTCCCAAATAGGCATCATCAGCATTTCTGACTCCGTGACCATTCCAAGGGTAAAATTTTCGCTCTACTATTAATTCTCCATAAGAGTTTCCGATTAAGCCAAGTGCAGCATACTCCCATTCAGCTTCGGTTGGTAATCTATATTCAGGAAGTAAAATACCATCTTCTATTTGCACGTTTCTGGTTTCTTTATTCGGATCTAAATCTATTAAACCATCAACTCTTTTGCCGCTTTCATACTGACCTGTTAAATAAGCTTTTGTATTGAAGTTGTCTTCATTAAATTGATTTGGATTATGCTCAAATAATCCTTCTCTAATTAAGATTATTTCATTTACTCTGTCTGTTCTCCAAGCTGCATAGTCTGTAGCTTGCAACCAGCTAACACCTACGACTGGGTAGTCACTATATGCAGGATGACGTAAATAATATTCAACATAAGGCTCGTTAAATGCTAATCTGCTCCTCCAAACTAAAGTATCCGGTAATGCTTTTTTGAAAACTTCTGGATAATCAGCTCCAAAAACTCTACTTACCCAATATAGGTATTCACGATAGTCAATGTTTTTAACTTCTGTTTCGTCCATATAGAAGGAAGAAACGGTTACCGTTTTCTGAACATTGTTCCAATCATAGAAAATGTCTTGTTCGGTTCTCCCCATTGTAAAACGGCCACCTTCAATTAAAACAAGTCCCGGTCCAGTTTCTTGTTCAAAGTAATATGGCTTTTCAAAACCACCGTTATTAGAGTCATTATAAGCCCATCCTGTTGTGCTAGAACGTTCTTTTGAGCAAGATGCAAGTAAAAATAGCGCACCTAAAAGACTGAAAACTATCGAGTTGTTTAATTTTTTCATCACTTAGTACTGTTAAATAAGACTTTCAAAGATATAGAAATAATGTTATTAACTAAAAGGAAGGACAACTTATTGTCTCAAATCGCACTTTTTTAGGAGGGCACGGTAAACTGTATGATATGGATATTTCGTGCGAACCACCTGTTTGACCGTTAAGTTGACTAACAGTGAAATCATAACTGTAACCAACTTTAAGCTTATCGGTTTCTAATCCTAATAGCATAATTAATGCGTCTCGATTTCCTTTAATACTAGCACGGTACCACATCCCCACAACAACTGGCCCTTTAGAGAAGTAGTTTCCTACGTTCAATTCCATTGCGGTTCCTTGAGTTTGGAAAATAACATTTGGAGACCAACTTTGGTCTGCTCTTCTAATTCCCAATGGAATCTTTGCTCCAAAATGACCAGTAATTCGCATCGGCAAAATCGCTTGGTCAATAAACCCTTCGTCTGGAGCTGTTAAGTGATGCACTGCACCACCAAAGTATAATTTTTTACTAAAACCAATCATTCCAAATGAAAAGTCAGGATAAAAGACTCGATCATTTTTAATTTGTTCCTGAGACTGATATACAAAACCTCGTCGAGAATCAATCATATCGCCAAATCTGAGATTGCTTACATCAATGGACTTTTGAACTACGGTGGCTTGAAAACCTGCACGAATTGAAAATTTTCGATTCACCTTAAATTGATAGGAGTACATAAAAGCTGCAGATGTCGTGTTCAAGACACCTTCTCCTGCTCTATCTGTCAACAGCTGCACACCTATTCCACCTTGAATTTCGTCTATTTGTTGATCAAAGCTAGCGGCGTATGTTATAAAGCTATTGTCAATGCCTGGCCATTGATTACGGTAATTGAGAGTGAGTTTAGGGCACGTGCTGGTGCCTGCGAAGGCAGGGTTTAAATAAAGTCTATTAGAGAAGAATTGAGAGAACGTAGGATCTTGCCCAAAACAATAACTATAAACAACTACAGAAAATATGATTAATAGATATCCTTTCTTCACTCTAAAAAACTTCAGCCTAACCGCAAATATAGATAAACTAGATTATTCAATTCGTGTTATATCTTTACAAACTTTATTTGTGCAATATTTTTAATGCGGTATCGTTCAATGATGACGAAATTACAATCCTTCGGGAAATAGATAATTATGAAGAAAATTAATTTAACATTACTTCTGTCACTTTTTACTTTGTTCTTGATAGGACAGAATCCTACTAGCCTTCAATTGCAGTGGGGAACTCCTTTAGAATACGGTCTAGAAGGTAAATTAAATCGAAAAGCACTTACATTTAATGAGGCGCAATATGATTTTGCTGTATCAAATATTCCTTTCCTAGTAAAAGAATTTAATGGACAAATAATAAATGGATTTAGGTTAGAGAATGTGAGATCTGAAGTTATTAGTGCTATAGATTTAAATTTGATAGATAAAAATGACTTAACTACAGACTTTTTAATTGAAACGAATTTAGTTTCAATTAAAAAAAGAACTAGTTCGTTAGTAAAAATAATTCCTCTTAGATTAACTACAAATGGACAAGTTGAAAGATTAATGTCGGCCGATATAGTTTTTTCTGGTTCAGAGAAATCTAGATTCAGAAGAACTAAAAGCTTGAATTTTGCTGCACAATCTAAATTAGCAAGCGGGAACTGGTATAAAATAGCTGTAACAGAAGAAAAGGTCTTTAAGCTTTCTAGAAATTTTCTTTCTAATTTGGGATTAGACGTTGAAAGTTTAGATCCTAGGAAAATTAAGATTTATGGTTACGGTGGTGGTATGTTACCGGAGTTAAATTCTGTCCCGAGGCCTGATGATTTATTAGAAAATTCAATTGTTGTTGTTGGTGAAGAAGATGGCTCCTTGGATGCAAACGATTACGTTTTGTTCTACGGAGACGATCAAATTGAATGGGCCTATGATAGCACATTGCAATTTTTTAGGCATTCCTTGAATAGGTTTAGCGATACCACTTTTTACTTTATAAATGTTGAGGGATCCAACGGGAAAAGAGTGAATGTAAAGGGTATATCACCAAACTCTCCTGTAACAACGGTTACTGAATATGATAATTATGGTTATCATGAATCAGAGCTGTCAAACCTTTTGAAGTCAGGTAGTTTATGGGTTGGAGAGTTATTTGATAATACTACAAACCTAAATATTGTTATAAATGCTTCAAATACGGTTTTATCAGAGAAAGCTAAAATTGAAATGAGTGTCTTAGCAAGATCTAGCGTGAAAAGTAAATTTACTCTATCTGTGAATGGGCAATCGTTCGAAACTGAGGTAGGGTCTACCAATTTGACGCGATATGAATATCGATTTGCTCAAGCATCTCGGGGGATGTTTGAATTTACTCCAAACCAAGGGGTTATGTCATTTAATGTTAATTATAACAAGCCACAGGTTGTATCTAAAGGGTGGTTGAACTATTTAACGGTTAATATGAGGTCTAAAATTGCAATGACAGGCAATCAAATTAGATTTAGAGATCGTAGATCTGTAGTTGCAAACGGAACTTTAAATGCAGAAGCCATTTTTCAATTCCCCAATACTGTGAATTTAAAAGTTTGGGATATTACCAACATAGAGACTGTCGATGCAATGACGGTTCAGAATCTCGGAACTGCTTCAACATTTCAAAATGATGTCACTCAATTTAGAGAATATATTGCTTTTACAAGTCCTGACTCAACGGGAGTTTATGCTAAAGGAAAAGTTGCAAATCAAAACTTGCACGCCTTACCTCAGGCAGATTTGCTAATTATTAGTCACAATAACTTTTTAGCTGCTGCAGATCGTTTGGCAAACATTCACAGGAGTGAAGGTCTTTTAGTTAATGTGGTTACCGCTAAACAAATTTTTAATGAGTTTTCTTCTGGTTCACAAGATTTAATTGGCATGAGAACATTTATAAAAATGTTTTACGATAGAGCAGGAGGATTGGGAACGCCTCCTAAATATGTTCTAATGATGGGGGATGCGTCATATGTATTTAAAAATTCATCTTCGGGAGGAACTAATTATGTTCCCTCATTTCAATCCTCAAACTCTGTCGATCCTGTAAATTCTCATGTATCGGATGACTATTTTGGGTTGTTAGATGATACGGAAGGACAATGGAGAGTCCCTAGTTTAGATCGAATGGATGTAGCAATAGGTCGTTTCCCAGTACAAACTCTTCAAGAAGCGGAAGGGATTGTAAATAAGATTGAGACTTATTATTCTTCAGCTACAATGAACGATTGGAGAAATAAAATTGTTTTTGTTGGTGATGATGAAGATGGAGTTGTGCATATGAATCAGGCTAATGATTTGTCAAAACTAGTGGATCTACGAGGGAAAGATTTTAATACGCAAAAAATATTTTTAGATGCCTATCAGCAGCAGTCGACTGCAAGCGGGGCAAGATATCCTCAGGTAACAGATGATTTGGTTCAAACGGTAGAAGATGGGGCTCTTTTTGTAAACTATACCGGCCATGGTGGCGAAACTGGATGGACTTCTGAGAGAGTATTGGGAATTTATGAAATTACAAATTGGAAGAATAAGCAAAATCTGCCAGTATTTATAACTGCAACCTGTGAATTTAGTAGATACGATGATCCCTTGAGAACTTCTGGGGGCGAATTATTACTGCTGAACCCAAATGGAGGTGCAATTGGATTAATGACAACGACACGGTTGGTTTTTTCAAGTCCAAATTATTTGATGAATCGAACATTTTATGATAAAGTATTTGAACCTAGGCCAAATAATGAAGCTATGAGATTGGGAGATATATTTTTAGAAGTGAAGAACTTTAATGCCTATTCATCAAATTCTAGAAATTTTTCTCTTCTTGGAGATCCTGCAATCCGATTAGCAATTCCTAAAGAAAATGTGGTTACAACTACAATTAATGGGAAATCTTTGGCGCAAGCAGATACACTTAATGCCCTTTCGCAAGTTACTATTGCGGGCATGATAACTGATGAAAATGGAGATAAACTTTCTAATTTTAATGGTGTTGTATATCCTACAGTATTTGATAAAGTGGAGTCGAAGAATACTTTAAATAATGATGGCGGAGGGGTTTTTACTTTTCAAACAAGAGAAAGAAGAATTTTTAAAGGAAAAGCCACAGTAACAAACGGGGATTTTACATTCACATTTGTTGTACCGAAAGATATCTCATACAGTTACGGAAGTGGTAAAATTTCATATTATGCAGAAAATCAATTGACAGATGCTAATGGATATTCTGAAGACTTAGTGATAGGAGGGAGTAATCCTAATTTGGTTCAAGATGAACAAGGACCTCAAATGGATCTTTATTTAAACAATGAGAGTTTTATTTATGGCGGAGTTACCGATGAAAATCCTCGACTATTATTGAATTTAATGGATGATCAAGGTATTAATACAGTAGGTAGTGGAATTGGACATGACATAGTAGCGACTTTAGATGGAAATTCTGAGAATTCGTTCATCTTAAATGATTATTATGAAGCTGCCGTGGATGACCATACTCAAGGTATAGTCTCTTTCCCTTTTGCTGATTTATCTCCTGGGAAGCATAGTTTGAAAGTGAAGGCCTGGGATGTTGCAAATAATTCTTCTGAAAAGACGATAGAATTCACCGTAGTAAAAGACCAAGAAGTTAAGATAGAGAACTTGGTTAATTACCCGAACCCATTTACAACAAATACTGAATTCATCTTTCAGCACAATCAATCAGGTGTTGTAATGGACATAAAATTGGAAGTGTTCACAATATCTGGAAAATTAGTGAAGTCGATAGATAAGATCATTGTGAACGACGGTTTTGTATCAAAGGATATTCGTTGGGACGGTAGAGATGATTTTGGTGATAGAATTGGGAAAGGTGTATATATGTATAAACTTCAAGTCCGGTCGGCAAATGGTTCAACTTCTGAGAAGATTGAAAAACTCGTGATCCTGTAAGCCTGAAATGGTTTCTGTCCTTCTAATCTTTGTTATATTTGCACTCCTTCAAAAAAAAATCTTTTGAAAAAACACAATATTAAAATTACTGCGCTTACGGTTCTTGCTTTCTTAGTTGGTGTAGATCTGGTCGCTCAAAATACGGTAAATGCTCAACAAACGCAAACAGAGGCGGAGCTAAATACCATCACAACGGCTGTACCGTTTTTACTTATTTCTCCAGACTCCAGAGCGGGAGCATTGGGAGATGCAGGCGTATCTACTTCTCCTGACTTGAGCTCAATTCATTGGAATGTAGCAAAGTCTGCGTTTATTGATGGAAATTTGGGTTTTTCTTTGAGTTATTCTCCTTGGCTTAGAAATTTGGTTGGCGATATCAGTTTAGCCTATTTAACTGGATTTTATAAGATTGATAAGCGATCAACAGTAAGTGGGTCACTGCGTTATTTTTCACTAGGAGATATTACGTTTACGGATATTAATGGCAATATAATTGGAAATTTTAGACCAAATGAATTTGCTTTAGATGTTGGTTATGGTTTGCAACTCTCTCGACAATTTTCTTTTGGGATGGCATTGCGATACGTCAACTCTAATTTAACGAACGGTGTAAATGTAAATGGAACGGATACAAGAGCTGCTCAATCTGTTGCTGCTGACGTTTCGGCCTATTGGTTTAATGATGATTTAAGAATTGCAGATTATGACGCAACAGTAAGGGCTGGAATAAATATCTCAAATCTTGGAGCAAAAATGTCATATTCAGATAATGACGAAAATGATTTTCTTCCTTCAAACTTAAGACTTGGAACCTCTTTGCAATTAGACTTTGATGATTACAACTCTATGACCTTCATAGTCGAGGCAAATAAGCTATTAGTCCCATCGCCACCAACGTATTTGATTGATTCAACTGGAACAGTAGTAAATGACCCGGCAGGAAATCCGGTTGTGGTTTCAGGAAGAGACCCCAATGTTAGTATCGCAAGCGGCGTATTTGGTTCATTTAATGACGCTCCGGGAGTAGTAACTGGGATCAACAATGATGGCTCTGGAGTTGTTGTGGAAGAACGCAGTAAATTAAAAGAAGAATTAAGCGAGGTCACCTTGTCTGCAGGAATTGAATATTGGTATGACAAGCAAGTTGCGGTAAGGTTAGGTTATTTTTACGAAAATCCACTAAAAGGGAATCGTAGATATTTGACGGCTGGAGTAGGATTTAAACTAAGTGTATTTCAGTTTGATGCATCTTATCTAATTGGCAATGCTCAGACTAATCCATTAGCCGGTTCAGTTCGTTTTACATTAGGGTTTAGGTTCGACGACTTTGCAAGCCAAAATAAAGACTAAATAGTGAAAATTCGTGTAGGTTTTGGATTTGATGTACATCAACTAGCTGAAGGTGAAGATTTCATCTTAGGTGGAATTCACATTCCTCATTCTAGCGGAACCTTTGGCCATTCTGATGCAGATGTATTGATTCATACCATTTGTGATGCTCTTTTAGGAGCTGCAAATTTGCGTGATATTGGATTTCACTTTCCTCCAACGGATGTGCAATACAAAGGCATTGATAGTACTATTTTATTAAAGGATGTCGTTAAGATTTTAGCTGATAAAGGCTACAAGATTTCGAACATTGACTCTACAATTGCCTTAGAAAAACCAAAAGTGAATCCACATATTCCGGCAATGAAAAAGGTATTAGCTGAATGCATGGGTATTGATGAAGATGATTTGTCAATAAAAGCCACAACCACCGAGAGGTTAGGATTCGAAGGAAGAGGGGAAGGAGTTTCGGCTTACGCTACTGTACTAATCTATAAAGATTAGAGTTTGTAATTCTTGTTTCTAGTCAATTGTTTATCTTGCACATAAAGTATTTCTTATGAAAGAAAATCAAAATATTTCGATTCAGTATTCATCTTATTCTCATATTTCTGATTTAGATGATGAAGATATAAACTTATTAAAAAACGCAGTTGAAATTTCCAATGACGCTTATGCTCCTTATTCAGAATTCCATGTTGGAGCATCTGTTTTATTGAAAAGTGGTGAGATTGTATCTGGTTCGAACCAAGAGAATGCGGCTTATCCTTCAGGATTGTGTGCCGAAAGAGTTGCGATGTTTGCTACATCAGCAAATCACAGAGACAAAGAGATGCAAACTATCGCGATTTATGCGGCTTCTGAAACTACAGCTAAAAAGCAAATTTCTCCATGCGGTTCTTGTCGACAGGTATTGGTTGAATATGAGGTTAAACAAAACAAGAATATAAAGGTTTTACTGATGAATTCGAGCAAAGAAGTATGGGAATTTAACAGCTGCAGAGATTTACTCCCTTTGGCGTTCGATTTTACAGCTTTGAAAAAGCAGTAAGAAAGTAAAAAATAAACGTTTTTATACTACATTTGCCAACCACATTTTTCAGCGATTATGGCAACAAAAACTACAGCAAAGAAGGCGAAAACTAGCGTCAAGAAAGGAGAGAAGTTTGATAAAGCAACTTACCTTAAATGGTATGAGTCAATGCTTTTGATGAGAAAATTTGAAGAGAAAGCAGGTCAGCTGTACATTCAACAAAAAATCCGCGGATTCTGTCACTTATATATTGGACAAGAAGCGTTGGTTGCAGGAGCTGTTTCAGCAACAAAACCAACAGACAATTATATTACGGCATATAGAGACCATGCTCACCCAATTGGGTTGGGAATGGACCCTAAATATGTGATGGCAGAATTGTATGGGAAAGAAACGGGATGTACTAAAGGAAAAGGTGGCTCGATGCACATGTTTAGTAAAGAATTAAATTTCTTTGGTGGTCATGGTATTGTTGGTGGACAAATACCAATGGGCGCAGGAATTGCTTTTGCTGATAAGTACAAGGGAAATGATAATGTGACACTTTGTTACATGGGAGACGGAGCAGTTCGACAAGGAGCTTTTCATGAAGCGTTGAACATGGCTATGTTTTGGAAATTGCCAGTTATTTTTATTATTGAAAATAACAACTACGCAATGGGAACAGCTGTAGACAGAGTTTCTAACGTTACTAATTTGAACGTAATGGCTGAAGGCTATGAAATGCCAAACGAACAAGTTGATGGAATGGCTTGCGAGCCAGTTCACGAAGCAATAGAACGAGCAGTAGCACGAGCAAGAAAAGGTGATGGACCAACTTTGTTGGAAATGAAAACCTACCGTTACAAAGGACATTCTATGTCGGACCCTGCTAAGTATCGTACAAAAGAAGAGTTAGCTGAGTATAAAACGCTTGATCCAATTGAACAAGCATTGAATGTAATTCAGAAGAAAAAATACGCTACAGAGCCTGAATTGAAAGTTATTCAAGACAGAGTAAAAGCGCAAGTTGTAGAATCTATTGACTTCGCTGAAGCATCTGCTTATCCGGATGCTTCTGAATTGTACACAGATGTTTACACTCAAGAAGATTACCCTTACATTAAAGATTAAAACCAAAAACAAGATTTTGTTATGGCTGAAATAATAAAAATGCCCAAGTTGAGCGATACCATGGAAGAAGGTGTTGTAGCAACATGGCATAAGAACGTTGGAGATGTTGTTGAAGATGGAGAGCTATTAGCTGACATTGAAACGGACAAAGCAACGATGGAATTTGAATCATTTCAATCTGGAGTGATTTTATACCAAGGAGTAAAAGAAGGAGAAGCTGTAGCGGTTGATTCTATCTTAGCAATTGTTGGTGAGAAAGGGGAAGATTATGCATCATTATTAAACACAAATGATAGCGCTCCTGTTGCTGCGGAAAATGCAGAAGTACCAACAAGCACAAGCGCACCGGCAGCCGTGGCTATAGATACTTCAGGTATTAATGCAGTCATCATTAAGATGCCGAAGTTGAGTGACACTATGACGGAAGGAACGGTAGCCTCATGGGTTAAAAATGTTGGCGATGTTGTAGAGTCCGGAGAAATTTTGGCTGAGATTGAAACAGATAAAGCTACAATGGAATTCGAATCTTTTGAAGATGGCATTCTATTGTATCAAGGTGTAAAAGCTGGAGATGCTGCAGAGGTAGATGCTATATTGGGAGTTATTGGCGAAAAAGGAGCTGATTATCAAAAATTAATTGATGCTTTTGGTTCAAATAAAACCACAACCGATGCACCTGTTGAAGAAAAAGCAACTCCTATAGAAACTAAAACTGCAGCCCCTAGTCAGCCAAGTGAGCCTAAGGCACAGTTGAATTCTGATGGTAGGGTGAAAATCTCTCCATTAGCACAACGATTAGCGAAGGAAAAAAACATTGACGTATCAACAGTTGCCGGTTCAGGCGATGGAGGACGAATTATCAAAAGAGATATTGAGAGTTACCAACCAGTTACTAAAGTGGTAAGCGCTCCTGTTCAGGCTGCTGCTGGGGTAGAGGGTTTTGAAGATACGCCCTGTCTCTTATACACATCTGACGCTGCCGACGATCTACTCTGT
>CAJXRL010000045.1 GCA_913059105.1 uncultured Flavobacteriales bacterium | reverse complement strand
TGCCTGTCTCGTGGGCTCGGAGATGTGTATAAGAGACAGAGTATGGAAGGGGAATTTTTTATTTTGAAGATATCTTCCCTTTTTTTGGGGAGTTTATTGTTCAGTTTCTTGATCAATAGGATTTTTTTAAAGTTTTCTAAGAATCTAGGTATTCGAAACATCGATGACCAGGTAATTCGTTGGAATACTACATCTAAACCAGCATTTGGAGGCATTTCGTTTTTTATTGTTTTTCTTCTTGTACTTTCTCAATATCAGATATTTTTTCCTAACCAATATTCCCCAATCGACTTACAATTAATTGGAATTTTGGTGGCTTCTAGTTTAGGGTTTTTAGTAGGGTTAGCGGATGATGCATTTAATACTAATCCACTATTAAAATCAATTGCACAAGCACTATGTGCAATAATTTTGATTGCTACAGGGAATTCTATTTTTGTTTTTGAAACAGAATGGCTGAATTATGCGATTACATTTCTTTGGGTTGTGGGCCTAATGAATTCTATTAATATGTTAGATAATATGGATGGGATTACCACTGTGGCTTCAATTTTTGCTCTTATTGGTATATTAACTGTAATTGTATTTAATAAGACGTTTGAGTCTTCGTACTTTGTTTTAGTTCTAGGGTTAATTGGAGGGTTATTAGGGTTCTTATTTTTTAATTGGCATCCTTCAAAAATGTATATGGGCGATACTGGGAGTCAGTTCTTAGGTGTAGTGTTAGCAGCCCTTTCTATCAAATTTCTGTGGAATCATTCCGCTATAGAATACCAAACAACTTCTCGACAGTTCATCCTTCCTATTCTTGCCTTCATAGTTCCTTTATCTGATACTTTAAGTGTTGTTATAAATAGAATTTCAAAAGGAAAATCACCCTTTGTTGGCGGGAAAGATCATACGACTCATCATTTATCGTATTTAGGGCTTTCTGATCAGTCTGTAGCATTATTGGTCGCGGGGTTGGGCATTTTTTCAACCGTCATATTACTTGTTGCTTTATCAATTACAAATTGGACACATCTGTTTACAATTCTATTCGGGTTGTATGCCTTAGTGGTTTTTGTTTCATTATATTTAACTACCAAACCACAGTTTTTTGGAAAAGAACCGAAACAAGATGAAGAAGCAGGACAACCCACTGAAAATAATTAACTTACTCCTAATTCCACTTGCGCTTTTTGGATTGACTCAACTGTTTATTTTTTCCTATGATAAGGAAGAAGAAGAAAATATCCACCAATCAAAAATGGAGGAAGACTATCAAATTTTCTCTTTGAGTCCACCCTCCGAAATTCTATTTGCTGGAGAAAAAGTTCCCCTCAGTGAGCCTGAAGTTTATGAAAGGTTAGATCGGGAAATTCATTCAAATACCTATTTTCATTCGAATACAATATTGTACTTTAAAAAGGCCAATCGTTGGTTTCCGGTTATTGAGCCAATCTTGAAGGAAAATGGGATTCCTGAAGATTTTAAGTACTTGACACTAATAGAGAGTGGACTGAAAAACGTCGTTTCTCCAGCAGGAGCAGCAGGCTACTGGCAGTTTATGAAGGCAACTGGGAAAGAATATGGTTTGCAAATTAATGGAGAGGTCGATGAAAGGTATAATGTGGAGAAAGCGACAAAAGCTGCTTGTCGCTATTTAAAAGATTCATATGATGTATACGGGGATTGGGCTTTAGTAGCGGCATCGTACAATGCTGGAAAAGGAAGAATCTCTAAGGAATTAACTCGACAGAAAGCAAATAGTTATTTTGATTTGTTGTTAGTTGAGGAAACAGGTAGATATGTTTTTAGAATTTTGGCTATAAAACATATCTTTGAGAATCCTAAAAAATATGGATTCAATATTCGAAAGGCTGATTTGTATTCAACTTTGGAGTATAAGACAGTTACAGTTGATTCAACCGTTACTAGTTTTGCAGAATTTGCAAGACAACATAACATAAGCTATAAAATTCTAAAGCACTTTAATCCATGGTTAAGGGAGTCTTATTTGAAGAATACCCTGAAAACTAGTTACGAAATCAAATTGCCGACTAATGCTGATTATGAGTTAAATTGATAAAAAATTTAGTTTTTAACCGTTGATTAGTTAATCATATCAAGTTATGAGTAAAGAGGCATTTGAAAAAGTTGAACCCCTTGAAATCGAAGGGGCGAGAGTGCACAATTTAAAAAATATTTCATTAAAAATTCCAAGAGAAAAACTTGTTGTAATAACGGGACTGAGTGGAAGTGGAAAATCTTCACTTGCTTTTGATACTATATATGCCGAAGGACAAAGGCGGTATGTTGAAAGTTTTGCATCTTATGCTCGACAGTTTTTGGGCACTCTTGAACGACCTGACGTTGATAAGATCAATGGGCTGAGTCCTGTTATATCTATAGAGCAGAAGACGGTCAGTAAAAACCCTCGCTCTACTGTAGGCACGATTACAGAAATCTATGATTTTTTGCGCCTTCTATTTTCAAAGACTGGAACTGCATACTCCTACATTACAGGAGAGAAAATGGTGAAATATTCTGACAAAGAGATCTTAAATTTAATTTTGAAAGAGTTTGAAGGAAAGGCTATTACGGTTTTAGCACCAATTGTAAAAGCGCGAAAAGGGCACTACAAAGAGTTATTCAAAAATATTTTAAAACAAGGGTTTTTAAAAGTAAGGGTTGATGGAGTTATCGTTGATATCGCTCGTAACATGCAGGTTGATCGATACAAAACTCACGACATAGAAATTGTAGTGGATAGAATTCAAGTCAATGCAAAAGATAAAACGCGAATTACGGAAGCGATTGCTTTAGCAATAAAGAATGGGAAGGGTGTTTTAATGGTGATTGAGAAGGGGAAAGAGAAAGATGACCCAAGATTTTTTAGCCGTAATTTGATGTGCCCAACTAGTGGAATTTCTTATGACGACCCAGCTCCTAACACTTTTTCATTTAATTCCCCATATGGAGCTTGTCAAAAATGTAATGGGCTAGGGGAAGTGGCAGAAGTTAGTAGAGAAAAGATTATTCCCGATGAAAAAAAATCAATAAAAACAGGAGGTTTAATTCCTTTAGGGGAATATTCGAATAAATGGATTTTTAAGCAAGTAGAAATTATATTAAACCATTTCGGCTTTAAACTTAACACTCCTATTCAGGATATGGGTGAGGAGGTCTTGAGTACAATATTGCAGGGAACAAATTCGCCAATTACAGTAGTTGAAAAAATTGGACACACTTCTTCAAAATACTCTTTCGAATTTGAAGGAGTAACGTCTTTCATAAATAGACAATACGAAGAAAATAAAGCCAAGCAATTAGGGAAATGGGCGGAACAGTTTATGAATAAAGTGACCTGTGACTCTTGTAATGGATCTCGTTTGAAAAAGCAATCACTTTTTTTTAAAATAGGGGAGAAAAGTATTGCGGATTTATCTTCTTTGGATATAGATGAATTGGCAGAATGGTTCCAAAACATTGAGAAGTTTTATACAGACCGAGAATTAATAGTAGCAAAAGACGTATTAAAGGAAATACGGACAAGAATTCAGTTTTTATTGGACGTAGGTCTTACATATTTGTCATTAAATAGAAGTGCGAGAACTCTTTCGGGGGGGGAAGCGCAACGAATTCGATTAGCTACTCAAATTGGATCTCAGTTAGTTGGGGTTTTATATATTTTAGATGAGCCCAGTATTGGTCTGCACCAAAGAGATAATAATCAGCTAATTGAAGCGTTGCAAAATTTGCGCGATTTAGGCAATTCGATTATTGTAGTAGAACATGACAAAGACATCATGCTTGCATCTGACTATATAATTGACATTGGCCCAAAAGCTGGGGTACATGGAGGTAAAATTGTAGAACAAGGCACTCCTGCAGATGTATTAAAAGGAAATTCGATTACAGCTCAATATTTGAATAATGATGTCAGAATTGAAACCCCCAAAAAGAGAAGAAAAGGGAATGGGCAATTTATTGAATTAAAAGGAGCTTCAGGGAATAATCTAAAAGATGTAAATATAAAACTACCGTTGGGTAAAATGATTTGCGTTACAGGAGTGTCGGGCAGTGGTAAGTCTACTTTAATTGACGCTACCTTGTATCCAATTCTTAATAATTATATATACAATGGCAAGCGAACTCCTATGCCTTATAAATCAGTTAAGGGAATTGAACAGCTGGATAAAATCATTGAAATTGATCAGTCTCCAATAGGCAGAACACCTAGGTCAAATCCTGCCACATACACCAACGTTTTTACTGATATAAGAAAGTTATTCGCTAATATGCCAGAAGCGAAGATTAGAGGATATAAAATTGGAAGATTTTCGTTTAATGTAAAAGGAGGACGATGCGAAACTTGTCAAGGAGCTGGTGTTCAAACCATTGAAATGAATTTTTTACCTGATGTTTATGTCGAATGTCCTGAATGCAGAGGTAGGCGATACAATCGAGAAACGTTAGAAGTAAGATATAAAAGCAAGTCGATTTCTGATGTGTTAAACATGACGGTTAATCAAGCAGTTGACTTTTTTGAGCACATCCCATCTATTTTATTGAAAATAAAAACATTGCAAGAAGTTGGTTTGGGCTATATTCATTTAGGTCAAGCATCTACAACACTTTCTGGCGGAGAAGCACAAAGAGTTAAATTAGCTACTGAATTAGCCAAAAAAAACACAGGAAATACTTTTTATATTCTAGATGAACCAACTACTGGATTGCATTTTGAAGACATTAGAATCCTTCTTAAAGTATTAAATAAACTAGCAGATTTAGGAAATACAGTTCTCATCATTGAACACAATTTGGACATGATCAAAGTTTCTGATTATATTGTAGACTTAGGTCCCGAAGGCGGAAAGAATGGAGGAACCATCATGGCCAAAGGGACCCCAGAACAAGTTGCAAAAATAAAAGAAAGCCATACGGCACGTTACCTTAAAAAAGAACTAAAAGATGGAAGATAAGCGGATCATTGAAAAATTTGAAGAAAAAGAGTGGAGTGAAGTGAAGAGTAATGATTCTTGGGCGGTATTTAAAATCATGTCGGAGTTTGTTACAGGTTTTGAAAAACTTTCGGAAATCGGCCCATCGGTATCAATTTTTGGTTCAGCAAGAACTAAACCAGACCACAAGTATTATAAAATTGCTGATGAACTAGCGTATAAGATTTGCAAAAAGGGTTACGGAGTGATCACCGGGGGAGGACCTGGAATTATGGAAGCTGCTAATAAAGGGGCTCATAGAGCCGGAGGGAAATCAATTGGGTTAAATATAAATTTACCTTTTGAACAATCACATAATCAATACATTGATCAGGATAAAAACTTAGAATTTGATTATTTTTTTACAAGAAAATTAATGTTTGTAAAGTATGCTCAAGGCTTTGTTGTATTACCAGGCGGTTTCGGAACACTAGATGAATTTTTTGAAGCAATAACTTTGATTCAAACGAACAAGATTGCAAAATTTCCAATTGTTTTAATGAGTAAAAGCTTTTGGGGTGGATTAATTGATTGGATAAAAACAACCATGTTAGAAGAGAATAGTACAATAAGCGCTAAGGACTTAGAGCTTTTTTACATTGCTGACACAGTAGATGAAGCTGTTGAGCATATAGATAACTTTTATAAGAAGTATACTTTAAAACCAAATATGTAAAAAACTACTTTTCACCATTATTTATAAAAAACCGAAGGTTTACACTTAGCGAATTCTCATTGGCAATATGATATGCTAGAGCTAAACTCATTAATTCTTTTATCTTAAACGAAGCTCCAACAGTACTTTGGATTCCACTTGTTGACCTATTGATTGATACAGGATCTGTTACTACAAACGCTTCTTGAACTGTTGGTGGGGCTGGAGCAGGGGCATCTTGACGTTCTACGTTGTACTTGTATGTTCCTGCAATATTAAATTCAGAGTCCCCCGAAAAATAACCGATTAAACCAAAAAAGGAAAAAAAGTCTTTATCGATAGAAGCAACTATTTCAGCTGAGTAAACTTTATTAATAAAAGATATTTTTTGATTACTACCTTCTAAATAATTGCTAGGTAAAAAAGTAAAATTGGTTGATCCGTAGTATCCAGAAAGGGCCAAATGAAAATCTTTTTCTTCGTCAATAAAGTATTGCGAAATCATATGTTTTATTCCACCACCAACTGAGTAGTTTGTAATGTCCTCAAAGTCTAGCTTTGGTAGAAATCGCACATAGATTTCTGTGTTTAAAGGAAGACCAACTTGAACCGCAATTGCTCCAGAAGGGATCGAATTCATAGGAGTTTTGATACCATCTAAGGCAGAAATGTTTTGCTCAAAATCAAAGGTTCCTGTTCCTCCGAGAGTTGTTCCCTCTACCTTGTAAAACATCGATTTAGTTGTAAACCCACCTAACGAAGTTGGTAAAATTGAATCAGCAGGATTGGATAATGTTAAATTATCCGAAAACCCAATTGTGTTGAAATTAAAATTCATTTTATCTTCATCAACAAATGTCAATGAACCGGTAAACCCTACTCCAAATGCAAAAGGTTTTAAAACTTTAGCCGAAATTTGATTGGATGCAATTTGCGAGGCACTGTACGACTCCATAATAGGAGAAATGAAAGCGTCGCCATATAGGTTTAAATTATAGGTAAAATCTTTTTCAATTGCTTCGCTATCAAAATCAACTACTTGGCCTATCGTTGAAAAGCTTAAAAATATAAGGATTAAGGATATTGAGTTTTTTATTTTCATTGGAAACAAATTTTAAAAGCCCCAATTTACCTGCAAAATCAGATTTATTCAGAGTGCCGATTAATTGGGGCTTTTAATTAATTATAATAGGTTCTATTAAACTATTCCTTGTGCAATCATAGCATCGGCTACTTTAACAAATCCTGCAATGTTAGCACCTTTTACGTAATTAGTGAAGTCGCCTTCTTTTCCGTATTTAGCTGCAGATTCGTGAATTGAAACCATGATTCCATGAAGTTTCTCATCTACCTCTTCAGCGGTCCAAGAAAGTCTTAATGAGTTTTGACTCATTTCTAAACCTGAAGTGGCTACTCCGCCAGCGTTTGAAGCTTTTCCAGGAGCAAAGAAAATTTTATTTGCTAAGAATAGTGTAACAGCATCTGGGGTAGATGGCATGTTTGCACCTTCAGCCACGCACATACAACCATTGGCAATTAATGCTTTTGCATCTGCTTCATGTAATTCGTTTTGAGTGGCACAAGGCAAAGCAACGTCACATTTCTCGTTCCATGGTGTTTTCCCTTCATGATAGGTTGCTCCACTGAATTTAGAAGTGTATTCAGAAATTCTACCTCTTCGTCCATTTTTCAAATCCTTAATCCATGCTAATTTCTCAGCATCGATTCCATTGTGATCTACAATGTACCCTCCAGAATCAGACATTGTAATTATTTTTGCACCCAATTCAGTAGCTTTTTCACAAGCATACTGCGCCACATTTCCAGAACCAGAAATTACAACGGTTTTTCCTTCAAAACTATCGTTTTTGGTTTTCAACATTTCTTTTGCAAAATATACCGTACCGTAACCGGTAGCCTCTGGTCGGATTAATGAACCTCCAAAAGACCTTCCTTTACCTGTTAAAATTCCGGTAAATTCATTTCTTAATCTTTTATATTGGCCAAATAAGTATCCAATCTCTCTTCCACCTACACCAATGTCTCCTGCAGGGACATCGGTATCTGCTCCAATATGTCTTTGAAGTTCAGTCATAAAACTCTGACAAAATTTCATTACCTCGTTATCAGATTTCCCTTTTGGATCGAAATCTGAACCACCTTTTCCACCGCCCATTGGCAATGTGGTTAAGCTGTTTTTGAAAACTTGTTCAAAAGCTAAAAATTTCAAAACACTTAAAGTAACAGTTGGGTGAAATCGTAAACCACCTTTGTATGGTCCAATAGCAGAATTCATTTGGATTCTAAATCCTCTGTTAATTTGTACTTCTCCTTGGTCATCTAGCCAAGGTACTCTGAACATTAATACTCTTTCAGGCTCTACCATTCTTTCTAAAAGTTTGCCTTTTTGGTATTCTGGATGATTTTCGATGAATGGAATTACTGTTTCAGCAACCTCTTCAACAGCTTGCAAAAATTCTGGCTCGTTGCCATTTCTAGCTTCTACACTTGCTAAAAAGTCGCTGATTTTTGCGTCAATAGTGGCGTTTCCCGTACTGCTCATTGTAATGATTTATTAAAGTTGTTTTTAGTTTTAGTGAAACAAATGTAAATAATTTAATTACTCGTTAAACAACTGAATATTGGAAACATTTATTTTGATAAATTTGGATTAGTATAAAAGGGTTATTCTTTAATTAACTTGTTTGAATAGATTACCTTACCTTCTTCTAATACTTGATAGAAATACATGCCTGAAACGAATGAATTTGTTTCTATTATTAAAGAAGAAGTAGCTAATTTTTCTACAACCAATTTACCGTCAATTGAGAATATTCGGATTCTTTTGCTAGCAGATTTATTGTAATTAAATGTAAATTTAACCTGATTGTTAAATGGGTTTGGGAAAACTCTAATATTGCTCTGTACTTTTTTTGTTATTTGTAACCCTGTTGCAATCTGACATATAGTATCTACTGTCCCAATAGCTCCATAAAGAGTACCATGATTCACATTACTACTTGAATCAATGGTAATGGATGCGTTAGGGCTGTCATTGAAATTCCAAACTCCAATTGTAGAAGGTAGAATGCCTAAATCAGGACAAGAAGGAGAGAAATTAGAACTATATAATGCCGAATCTGATAGCCTTAGGTCATCAACCTTTCCGTTAAAATATCTATTTGTCGCAGATCCCCATGAACCTAAGGTTGTAATTGCATTATTTGATGAAAGAGTAGAATTATAACTGTTTGTTGAATTTTGCTTAACTCCATTAATAA
The DNA here is from genome assembly GCA_913059105.1 of uncultured Flavobacteriales bacterium. Taxonomy (GTDB): domain Bacteria; phylum Bacteroidota; class Bacteroidia; order Flavobacteriales_E; family Vicingaceae; genus NORP294. The sequence goes on along the minus strand of CAJXRL010000045.1, from coordinate 4,992 downwards.
AAAGCATCATTCCCTGAGTAGGATGAATCACAGCAGCAACGTGATACCATCGACCTGCACTCCAATTATTGTTGTTTGAGTACACAGCATGAAGAATTGAATTGTTATCATAAGTTCCAAATCGCAATTTTCCTGCTACACTCGGGCCAATAGAATTTTTAACAAAAGAAATATTGAATTCGTTAGCGTTTGTTGTTGTTATATCTCTAGCGATAAGCCCTTTAAAATTTTGAAGGGTTGAATTTATCGAAATACCCGGTTTAAACCACATCTCTATGGTTCTAATTCCTGTTCCAACAGAACTCCCTAAATCAACATAATCATTCACCCCATCAAAGTTCATTACTTTATTTTGAGCTGAAAGTGTAACTGATGATAGGATTATAATAGCTAAGGTCTTAATAGTCTTTTGCATAGAGCAAAAATAACAAAATTAAATTCGCTGATACATTTTACCTGGTAAGGAACGAACAACTCCCTTAAATTCTAAAATTAGCAAGGTAGCAGCTGTCTTACTCATAGGAAATTTTACACTTAAACTAATGTTGTCTAAGGCTTTTGCTTCTCCATTTTTTAGCTGATCGAAAATGATTTGCTCTTCGGCAGATAAATCAACGAAAAGGGAAGCTTGATTATTTTTAGGGCTAGAGGAAGATTTTTCCCATCCCATAATGTACTCTATATCTTTGGCCGACTCTATTAAAGCTGCTTTGTTTTGCTTGATCAGTCTGTTGCAACCTACAGATTGGCTATCGTCAGGTCTCCCCGGAACTGCAAAAACGTCTCTATTATATCCATTTCCTAAATCTGCAGTTATTAAAGAACCTCCTTTTTCTGAAGATTCGATAACAACAATTACATCTGCCATTCCTGCAACAATTCTATTGCGCTCAGCAAATTGAGTAGGGAAAAGCTTTGTGCTGCTTTTATAATCTGAAACTAGTCCCCCGTTTTGAAGCATTTTTTCTGAAGTTGAATAGTGTGCTTTTGGATATATCTCATCTAATCCACATGCCAAAACTCCAATAGTTGGAAGGTTGTTCTTTAAAGCAGCTTTGTGCGCACAAATATCAATTCCATACGCAAGGCCACTAACTATTACTGGGTTATGAGGAGCGATCTCTTCCACTAATTTTTCAGCAAATGCTTTTCCTTTAACAGTGGCTTTTCTAGTGCCAACAATGCTAACAATTTTTTGGGCATTCAAATCCATATTACCTTTTGCATAAAGTACAATTGGTCCATCTTCACAATGCAATAATCTCTGTGGGTACGATTTGTTGAGAAAGAAGTGTGCTTCAATCCCGTTCTGTTGGATGAATTTAATTTCCTCTTCAGCTTCAGCAAAAACATTAGATTTTGTAATTGTTTTAGCTGCTTTTTGGCCAATGTTGGGAATTTTTAATAATGCTGACTTCTTCTCCTTAAAAACAGCTTCGGCACCACCGCAATAAGCAATCAGCTTTTTAGCTCCAATTGCTCCAATACCCTCTAATAAGGTAATTGAAATTTGATATTTTAATTCTTCTTCGTTCAAGTATTCCTGAAATTAGCTATTTTCGTTAAAAGTATTCAAATTATGAACTCAATTGGAATAATTCCTGCAAGATACGCTTCCACTAGATTTCCTGCTAAGCCGTTAGCGGACATAAAGGGTAAACCTATGATTCAAAGGGTTTACGAACAGGCGAAAAAGGCATCTGCTCTTGATCATGTTGTTGTTGCAACTGATGACCAAAGAATTTTTGAAGCTGTCCTAGCATTTGGTGGAGAGGTGATAATGACTTCGCAAGAACATCAAAGCGGCACCGACAGATGTTTGGAAGCAGCGCAGAAAATGGAAATGGATTTTGACGTGGTGTTGAATATTCAAGGAGATGAACCTTTTATTTCTCCTGATCAAATTGATTTAATTTTAAGTTGTTTCACACAAGAGAATACCGAAATAGCAACTTTAGTTAAATTAATAGAAGATGATAAGACGTTGTGGGATCCAAATAAACCTAAAGTTGTTATGGATGATGATGATTTTGCAATTCTTTTTAGTCGTCAATGTATTCCATACTTAAGAGGAAAGGAAAAGGACAAATGGATTGAAACGTTTAACTTTTACAAACACATTGGAATGTATGCGTACCGTTTTGAAACATTGAAGGAGCTCTGTAGCTTGAAGGCAAGTAGATTAGAGAAGGCGGAAAACTTAGAACAGCTGCGATGGATTGAAGGTGGTTACCGAATCAAAACTGCAATTACAGAAGACGAAGCATTCTCAATTGACACTCCAGAAGACTTGCAAGAATTATTAAAATTAGAATTCAAAACGTAAAAAATATAGGGTTTAATTATTCGAAATTTGAACTCACTTCACTATCTTCGCATTCTATGCAAAACATCAAAATTGATCTATATATTTCTGATTTACTTTACAGCTACGACTGTGTTGTAATTCCAGATTTTGGTGGTTTTGTAGCCAATTATGGCTCGGCAAAAATTCAGCCTATTCAGCATAAGATTACCCCGCCATCGAAACAAATTTCTTTCAACAAAAATTTGAAGAATAACGACGGTTTATTGGGGAACCACATTGCGGAAAAGCAAAGCCTGAGCTATAATGATGCAAACGAATTAATTAAATCTTTTGTTAACCAGTCGATTGAAGGGTTAAATAAGGGAGATAAGATTAAAATTGAAAAAGTTGGAACGCTTTATTTAGACCCAGAAAGAAATATTCAATTTATTGCTGAAGAGAAGAATGACTTTTTATTGGATTCTTTTGGTTTAGGAACCATGAGAGTTCAGCCAATTGTCAGAGCAGGGGCAGAGGAACGAATTAAGAAAGAGATTAAAAAGGTAATTCCACTTGTTAAAGAGGAAGAGAAAAAACGTCGTTCTATCTTTTGGCCAGCAGCTGCTACATTGCTGGTTTTGTTAGTTGGAGCATATTTCTTGAACTTACAGTATAATGTTGTCGACACTTCTGCCGTTCAGTATTCTAACTTGTTCAGTGTGAGCAAAAAATACCCTTCATTTAAAGAAAGAGAGGCAGCAGTATTCTCACACTTAGAAGAGAAAAAGACTGAATTGAAATTAGAAGAAGGGCTTTTTAATTATACTATCTCAGAGACGGAAGCAACAAATATTTGGGTAGATAACAGACCTGAAGAAGTAGAAATTAAGTTAGATAATACAAATGTTGTAAAAGAAACCTTAAAACAAGATTTCAAATATCATGTAATGGGTGGCTGTTTTTCGAATAAGCGAAATGCAGAGAAGTTGGTCAAGAAACTAATTAGGAAAGGATACGATGCTCGGTTATTGGGCAAATTTAAAAACTTACATGCTGTGAGCTTTGGTAGCTTTTCTTCAAATAATACTGCTAGAATGTTACTCTCTAAAGTGAAATCCGAAGAAAATAAAGCAGCTTGGTTACTAGCTAAGCAATTTTAGTCAAACCCAGTATAATTAGTCTTTTTCAGAACTCTTCATACAAACTTTTGTAACTCAAAAAAGAAAGGCATGAAATCAAAAACGGCCAAAGAAACTTTCGCACAAACATCTAAAATTGTATTGCCAAACGACACTAATGTGTTGACAAATTTAATGGGTGGACAATTACTAAGCTGGATGGATATTACTGCAGGAATCTCTGCTCAACGTCATTCTAGAAGGGTTGTTGTTACAGCTTCAGTAAATCATGTTTCTTTCAGTCAGCCAATTAAATTAGGCGATGTAGTAACAATTGAAGCTAAGGTGTCAAGAGCATTTACTTCTTCTATGGAAATTTTCTTAGATGTATATATTGATTTGCCAAATGGTAAGCAAAAAAAGTCAAACGAAGCAATTTATACTTTTGTTGCTGTAGATCAAAATGGCAGCCCGATTGAAGTTCCTGAACTAATTGCCGAGACGGACTTAGAAAAAGAACGCTTTGAAGGAGCGTTGAGAAGAAGACAGCTTAGTTTGATATTGGCTGGGAAAATGAAACCCCAGGATGCTACTGAATTGAAAGCCTTATTCGATAATGTGACGCCAACAGAAGAAAAAGACTAGATTTTGATTTGGGTTTTGCCTTGTTAAAAGAAGGTAAAAAAGCTAAATCATTATGGCGATTGGATATTTGTAATAAACATAAAATAACACAATACCCGAAGCATGCTTCGGGTGTTGTGCTATTTTAATTGCCATCGCAATTAGTTGGGCATGGGCCCAAAACTTTTGCCTCAGGCGTTTTGCTGATATAATAGTCACCTATAAGAGTTCCTTCCGAAGAAACCCCAATCGTAAATAAATAATAGGTGTTGTCAACCTTGCCTCTTGACATTCGAACATGGGTTACATTCTTTCCCCCCTTTGTAAATACAGTTTGAATGTTAGTATTGGCAGCAGCATCAATAGAGAAATATTCGAGCTTCGAACTGTCGGCCCAATTTGCAAGAAGGTACGGCTCGGCTTTAGTTTGTGTATAAGATGTTCCATCCTCGGGGGCTTGTTGCGCCCACGAATTGAAGCCAAGGGCAAAGAATAGTACAAGAGTAAATAATACTTTGAAAAAAGTTTGTGTTTTCATAAAAATGAATATTTAAATTATAAAGTTAAAAATAAGCATTTCGATAAAATTGAAGTCAACTAGAATATCTGATTCAAATTAAGGCAGCTAAAGAAGTACTTTAGTTTCAGCCAGAAATAGGCCTTGAAGAATTTAAATTTGGGTCAACGCCAATTCAATTTTTGAAGCAAAAGAAACCCGTTTTTTAATTAAATAGTGCTGGTTGGTTAAATTGGGTTTTATGGTAAAACGAAATCCTCTAGTTTCGCAATTCCATGAGGGGGGACTATATTTATGCCAAGTAAATTATAGTTCAAACTGCCGTCATTGTTTACGTCAACAATAATTATGTTATCGTTCACTCCGCTGCCCATACCGCTGGCGATTAAAGTTATATTGCTGTCTCTTATACACATCTGACGCTGCCGACGATCTACTCTGTGTAG
>CAJXRL010000044.1 GCA_913059105.1 uncultured Flavobacteriales bacterium | reverse complement strand
TACACAGAGTAGATCGTCGGCAGCGTCAGATGTGTATAAGAGACAGATGCTGCTATTAAAAGTGTTGCGCCCAAAAGCTGGGTAATTGGACTTATTCTTGGATTTATACCAATTGCAATTCAGCTTTTTCTGTGGTATTTGCAAACTGGTAATTGGTTCGTTTGGTCGTATGGCGAGGAGGGGTTTTATTGGTCAAATCCTCAAATAGTAGAGGTGTTATTTGGCTTTAGGAAAGGTTGGTTAGTGTATACTCCATTGATAGTTTTGGGACTTTTTGCATTGCCTTTGATATACAAAAAGAATAAAGAGCAATTTATAAGTCTAACATTCTTTTTAGTAGTCTTGATTTACATTGTATCATCTTGGTGGAATTGGTTTTACGGGTCATCCTTTGGTCAGCGTTCATTTGTCGATTTTTATGCCATTATAGCTTTTCTTTTGGCCATACTATTGGACTCAATTTATGAAAAAAAGCTACTAAGTATTTTTACCAAGACATTGATTATCGGCTTTGTTGCACTGAACTTGTTTCAATCTTTTCAATACAAGGAAAACATCATTTCATCTTGGGACATGACTGCCAAAAAATACTTTGCTACGTTTGGAGTTACTGAACCACACCAAGTTAAAATAGGAGGGAGTAGAGCGATATTGCCATACAACGCTCGGATAGATTTGTTTTTAGATACTGCATTAAATTTTGGAGGAAATAATCAACCAGAAATTGAAAAGCACATTAACTATTTTGACTATTCGGCTAAGGAATATGGAGTGGCCATAAAACATCCGTTAAGAACTTGCTCAAATTTAAGTCGAGGATATTTTTTGGAAATAGATATCAATCGATTAGAACTTGACTTGAATAGTTCGGAGAATGCAAAGATGATAGTGGAAATTAAAGATGTCGATGGAAATAACAACTATTACACATGGTTTTTAATCAATGAAGTGCCAGCTAAAAATAAAAGTGAATGGACGAACTATAAGTATCAATTATACCTACCTGTATGTACTTCAGATAACAATCAACTTGCTGTTTACATTAGAAATGAAGATAAAAGTAACTTTCTGATTTCTAAATTTGAGATGAAGTTATTTGATTTGAAATAGATAACTCTATAATTACCACTCAAAGCTGTCATTATCGAACCATTTGCCTTGAAGCTTTAAAACTTGTTCTATTAGATCTCTCACACAGCCTTCACCACCTTTTTTAGAAGATATGTAGTCCGAAATATTCTTAATTTCTTCAACGGCATCATTAGGGCAAGCTGCAAACCCAACTTTCTGCATTACTTTATAATCAGGAATGTCATCTCCCATGTAAAGTATTTCTTCTTTCTTCAATCCAAATTTTTCTTGCAACTTTTCAAAAACTTCAACTTTATTCTTGCATGCTAAATTAACTTCTGTAATGCCCAAAGTATTTAGTCGTTTACGAACACTTTCAGAAGTGCCACCGCTAATAATAGAGATATGATAGCCCTTCTTAACAGCATGTTGGAGGGCATAGCCATCTTTGATGTTCATTCTTCGAACTTGTTCCCCGTCAGGCAGGGTAATCACCATTCCGTCGGTTAAAACACCGTCAACATCTAACATGAAAGCGGTAATCGGTCGAAGTTTAGCTTTAATATTAGACATGTTATTTGTTTTGTTGTGCTTTGAAAATATCGGCTGTGATCAAGTCGTAAATTTTTTGATATTCAAAGTTGTTCGCTAAATATTCAAGATGGCTGTCAATTACTTTTTTGTCGTTTCTTACTGCAGGACCGGTTTGAGTATTGATTGGCTTCTCGTTTTTTATTTTGTCTGCTGTTTTCTCTACTAATGGACGAATAACATCAAAAGGAATCTGCTCTTTTGCTAAAATTTCACTGGCAATGTGAAACAAGTGATTGCTGAAATTATTTGCAAATACAGCCGCAACGTGCAACGCTTTTCGCTTTTCAGAATCCATCGCATAAACTTTTCGTGAAACTGATTTAGCCAAGCTCAAAAATAAATCTTCCGTTTTAGCATCATTTGCTTCTACACAAATTGGAATAGGTTCTAAACTTTCAGTTTCGTTCTTTTGAAAAGATTGCACTGGGTAGAAAATTCCATAATGTTTGAATCCACAAGGTTCAAACACGTCAATAGGAGTAGAGCCTGAAGTATGAACTATAGGGATATTTTTTACTTTGATAGCACAAACAACGTCAGCTAAAGCATCGTCGTTCACTGCTAAAATAAAAAGATCGGTATCCTTCCTCAGGTTTGCTAAATCTGTTGTGTAGTTGGTATTCATTGCTTGACTTAACAGCATCGCAGAACGCTGAGTTCGGCTATAAACTTCATGAATTATGTAACCTGCATTTCTAAAAGCTAGCGCAAAATTATGAGCCACGTTTCCTGCTCCTATAATGGTTACTTTCTTAATTTGTTGTTTAGCATTCATCCTATTGCGTATAAAAATGATTTAATAATTGACTAAATATAGCGTTAAATTTAGAATAGACTCTAGTTAGTCGATTTCCCACTCATCATCCTATTCCATGCTGCAAGTAAGCTTCCCAGCACCATGACTATAATTCCAATCCACAATACATTGATATAAGGGAAGACAATCGCTTGCATGATAACAAAATCTCCAGAATTTTTATTCTTCTCAGCTAACAATACTTTTAGTTTTCCGGTATCCGGATCTATTCCTGCAAATCCAAATTCTAATCCAAGCGCTTCAATTTCAGAACTAATTGAGAAGATACTATTGCCTCGGATGACCATGATTGGCCGAGCTTCATAATACTTTCCTTCCAATGTCTTTGCTGTAATTTTTACGCCTAATGCAATGTCTTCTTCTTGCAAATTCAATTTCTCTTTATTGATGCTACGCTCAAAATTCGCCAGCTTAATAATAGAGTTGCTGGTAAATAAGGAGTCACCAATTTTTAGATTTAATGTATCAGGTTCTCGATAAGTATCTTGTGCCGTTGAATCTAAATTTTCTAAATCGGCATAAGTGATATGCGTAAAAATGTCCTTATCTAAAAAGTGTTTGGTATCGGGCTCAGGTACATTTCCCATTTGTTCGTTTAACTGCACAAAAGGAGATAAACTAAATTCTTTTTGATACCTGCCTTGTTCATTCACTTTGAGGTAATCCATGTCAAAATATACATGTTTACCATCTACCCTTCTTTGTGTATAGGTAACATAATAAGAATCCATTAACACGGTATCGTTGCGTAAGAGCATTACATTTTCGTTATTGGCATCCTTATTATTCTCAAAATTGATATTAACTTGGGTTCTGTTCTTAGAGATTATCTTTTTATTTCCCGCAGATAAAACTGACCCTAAAATCACCATTCCAAAACCAACGTGGGCAATTGCTGAACCGCCTTTTTTTACGTTTCCTTTTAGAATTCGAATTAAATAATCGAGGTTAGCTAGTACTGCAAACAATGAAGTAAATAGTAAAGTGATTAAGAATACATCTCTGATTTCCAATAGAACAGCTATGATGATTGCAGCAGCGAATGAAATGATAAAAGAAGGAGTAATTTTTTTGAAGAACGGTACAACTTCTGTCTTCTTATATTTTAAATATTGACTGATGGCTACAAATAAAGTCACCAAAATAGTCAATGGAATTTGCCAAGAGTTGTAATGCTCAATAGGTTTGGCCGGAGGAGCTAAGGTAGTTCCAAATAAAGCATTAATTACTGGAATAGAGGTTGAAAGCGTAATTTGAAAGGCCGAAATAACCAAAACTAAAGCACCTAAGAACATCCAAAATTCTCTGCTCCAAAATGCATCCTCTTCTGATTTTTTGAGAAATTGTCCTCCGTTTTTGAACAAGAAATACAACGCTATCAATAAGTAGAACAGTAAGAAAATAATTAACTGCCCTGGTAAACCATCTGCAAAAGAGTGAACAGAAGTTTCTCCTAATATTCCACTTTTGGTTAGGTAAGTAGAGTAGACTACCAAAAGAAATGAAAATAGGGCTAGAGCAAAAGCTGAAAAAATGCTTTTCATTTTGTTTCTGTTGATCAGCATGAGGTGACCTGCACCAACCAATACTAACCAAGGAACAAGAGATGAATTTTCTACAGGATCCCAAGCCCAAAAACCTCCAAAACTTAACGCTTCGTATGCCCAAGCGCCACCCATTAATATACCTAAGCCCAAAATTCCAATTCCAAAGAAAGTCCAAGGCAATGCAGGTTTTATCCATTCTTGGTAGCGTTTTTTCCATAGTGCGGATAATGCATATGCAAAGGGAATTAGGGTAGTTGCGAAGCCAAAGAATACAGTAGGTGGGTGAATGGTCATCCAATAGTTCTGCAACAATGGATTTAAACCATTTCCTTCCACAAAACCTAGGTAATTAGGATTGCTTACAAATGGTAAGTTGAACATGTCGGCATGCTCTCTTAACAACACAAAGGGGTTACTGCCAATTTGAATATCGAAAGGAAAAATACCAAGCAACATCGCACTTAAGAAAACTTGAACAGTAGCATAAATGGTCATGACACTGCCTTCCCACTTCTTAGTGGTAAAAATTAGAATATTACCTAAAACGATGTTCCAAAAAGCCCATAACATGGTACTTCCTTCTTGGCCTTCCCAAAAAGAAGAAATGATGTACTTCATTGACATGTCTGACGAACTATGTCGCCAAATGTAATAGTACTCAAACGCATGGGTGTAAATAAGGTAGAACAGTATGCCAATTAGGCCAGCCATGGAGAATGAATGCAAACGGAAGAAGAATCTTCCCCCTCTTTTCCATGAATTTATTTCTAAACTTAATTCAGAAGAATTGTAATAAAAAACAACTGACAATAAACTTGCAACAAAACTAAGAAAGATTAAAAAGTTCCCAATTTGACCTGCTAACAGGTTTTCTCCTATGTATTCTATCATTGATTATGATTTGCTCTCAGCTGTAATTTCTGTTAATTCTCCTGCTTCTCCGTCTTGATATTTTGAAGGGCATTTCATCAAAATTTTGTCTGCCAAAAAGTTCTCTCCTTCTAAACTACCAGTTATAACAACTTGTTCAGAACGTTCAAAATCTTGTGGTTTTGCACCGTTAAAAATTACCTTCTGCTCGTTTCCATTTTTATCAACCATAAAAAATGAGAATTCATTTGCATTACTTTCCGGAGCATAAATAATATCTTTCTCTTTATTCAATTGACCCACAACTTGAAATTGCTTTCCTGGATTTTTAATTGCCATTCCAAAATCAGCGTAAGTTGCTGCGTCGGAAACCGTGCTAATAATTGCACCAATAGCAATGGCAATAACTATAATTCCTATTATATGTGACTTTTTCATGTTTTATGAATTGATTTCTTTTTCTAGTTTATTCAGCTTTTTATCAATAGTAATTAAGTAAATAAACAATCCTATTAAAATAACGCAAAGCACAGCGATGACAACATAAATTTTGCCTTCAGAACGCATGGTATCTGCCATTTGTACGTCTTGTGCTTTAGCTACAATAGAGCTGATTAACATGCTTATTAAGATGATGTATTTCATGCTTCTAATTTTTGTTCTAATGTTGAAATTCGAATTCTAATGGATGCAATCCACCAACCCAATAAAATCCATCCGATTACTGCTGGGTAGAAAACCATTAGCATATTTTTATCTGTATCATAACTATTAAAGCCCGGATTTCCTCCATTTCCTGGATGAAGAGAATCAGTCATTCGTGGTAAAATACCAATGAATACCAATAATAAAACAAAGGCAAAAATGTTATAAACTGCTGAGATTCTTGCCCTTTTTTGTTCATCATCTAACGATCCTCGAAGCACAATGTAGGCCAAGTAAATGAGCATGGTAATTGCAGAACCATTTAGTTTAACATCGTTTACCCACCAAGCGCCCCAGGTAAATTTGGCCCAAATACTTCCGGTAATGGTTCCTAAAATGCCAAATATAATCCCTGCGTTTACCAATTCTCTCGCTTTTGTATCGTGCGATAAGTTGTTTGATGAAAGACCTTTAATGCTATATACTACGGACATTAGAAACAAAAATATCATGCTGAACCACATAGGAACATGAAAGTATAAGTTCCGAATACTTTCGTATAAAATAACTTGTTTCGGAACAGGAATTAAGAGACCTCCAATTATGGTATAAAGGAGCAAGATAACGGTAAGGGCTTTCCACCAATTTCTCATTGAAAATGAGTTGTTTAGTTCTAAATGTGACGAGCTATATCAGCTTCTCCAAAGGTAGGGAAATAATATATAAGAAAGCATGATTACAACTACATTTAACAGTGCTAATGTGACGATGTAAACTTGACATTCGTCCCATGAAAAACCCAAACCACAAAGCATGCTTGCTTTAATTGCCGTTAATAAAGTTGGCAACATGATGGGAAAAGATAAAATGGCGGTTAAGGTGGCATTATTGTTTGTTTTTGAGGCAATGGCAGAACTCAAACTTAAAATTGTGGAAATTCCCAGGCTACCTAAAAAAAGCACCAAATAAAACAAGCGCATGTTTTCTATGGGATTACCAAGTAAGAAGGTGAATAGTAATATAGTTAATCCGGCTATGACCAATTGCAACAAAGCATTGAAAATCATTTTTGAAAGAATAATAGCTTGCGGTTGGGCGAGAGAATAATAATAGAAAAACTCTCGGCCGGCTTCTTTTCTAAAACTATTAATACTTGCATTGGTGGATGCAAAAAGCAAAATAATCCACAATATCGCAACCCAGGTACTTAACTCTTCTATACTCGAAAAGATGAGGTATGCTATAAAAACAGTAGATACAACGTACAGCAAAATACCATTTAGTGTTGCTTTTTGGCGAAGCTCAACAGTAATGTCTTTTTTAAGTAGTTGTACTATTTCTTTTGAAAGTGCGATTTGTCCTAGTTTTTCACAAAGGTAATGGAATTCAAATTTGGTCTCCATTATTTTTCAATTGCTTTTGAAAGAATCTCTTACTTTTAAACCAAAAAACTACTATGTATACTCAACGAAGATTCCCTATGAAAAGCCTTTTGGCTTGGACAAAAAGGGAAATTATCTTTTTTTTCATTTTTTCTACAGTTATAACTATTCTTTATGAGGTCGTTAACATTAAATGGCTGCAAGTACCACTTGCTCCAGTTGGACTGATTGGAACGGCTGTTGCATTTATGGTTGGTTTTCAGAATAACGCAGCATATGACCGAATATGGGAAGCTCGTAAAATTTGGGGAGGAATAGTAAATTCCTCCAGGTCCTTAATTATTAATGTTCGAGATAGCTTCTATTTGCATCGACATGAGGCTAGTATCGATGAAACTCAGGCGGTGAAAATAGTAACACACAGACATGTTGCTTGGTTAACAGCTTTGCGCTATGCTATGCGTACCAAGAAGGCTTGGGAAACCGATTACAGTCCAGATCAGAATAAGAGTATGTTTGAATATAATATACCTGAGTTTGTAACTAGCCTAGAAGAGGAATTAAAACCTCATTTATCGGCAGAGGAATTGCAAATTGTAATGCAGAAGGATAACAAGCCAAATGCTATTATTAGCTTGCAATCAAAACATTTACGAGCTTTAACAGATGAAAAAAAATTCTGGGATTTCTCATTTTTGAATTTTCAACAAATATTGCAGGAGTTAACTGCATTACAAGGCAAATCAGAACGTATTAAAAATTTCCCGTACCCGAAGCAATACGGAAGTATAGGGTATCATTTTGTGCACATTTTTATGTGGTTGTTGCCTATGGCAATTATTCCTGCTTTTGCTTCAATGGGAATTAAAGTTGCTGGTACTAATCCTTTTATTGGAAGTTATTTTGTGTGGTTGAATATTCCTTTTACGGTAATTGTAATTTGGGTGTTTAATACAATGTTACGAGTAGGTTTGGCAGGGGAAAACCCTTTTGAAGGCTCGCCAAATGATGTGCCAATTTCCAATATTTCTCGTGGAATTACGAGAGACATCCTGCAACTTATTGATGAAGAACCAGGATCCATTCCTGAACCATTTAAGAATATAAATCACATAGATATGTAAGGGATAGAAAGGAACTATTGTATCGGAATTTTGAAGCTAATAAGTTGCAATTTGAAATTCAATTTACTGCTCTTCAAGTATCCGGTAAATCGCCACTGTTTATTGTTGAGTTCTGATATCAATCGTCCTGCTCCAATTCAAATATTTCATTTACGCTTTTATCAAATATTTCAGAAATTTTCAATGCCAGAACAGTCGATGGTACGTATCTATTCTTTTCAATAGAGTTAATCGTTTGCCTAGATACCCCTATTTTATTAGCCAATGCTTCTTGAGTTAAATCTTTAATTGCTCTTTGTACTTTGAGTGTGTTCTTCACTATCGATTTTTTTTCATTAAAAATGCCATCATAAAGTAAAAGAAGAACATACTCATTAGAAGTTCTGCGGCACCTTTGTCTAATAAGAAATTTCCATCAAAGAGTAAGCTTATAAATGGTTCTATTATTACAATTACAACACCATAAAGAAAGGAAGCTGAAAAGGCTTTCAACCTAATCCTTAATGTTAGTTCATCTTCTTCTTTATTTCTGGTTATCGTTAATATTAAAAGAGAAATTAGAATACCTGACTTTGCGATTGTTTTTACAATCTCTTTCTCAATTGGCAGTATTTTTAACATAGACATAACTACTACTAAAGCGCTAATTACCATTATTCCAAATGCTACTTTCTTAAAATTTGTTGGCAATAATCGTAGATCTTGTTGATTTTTTTTCATTGGTTTTAGTTTTGTAATGTAAAACAGACTGTGCTATATGACAAATGTACTTGACATTAATGATTTTTCCAAATCCAGATTCTAGTTTTTAGTTATTTAATAGAATTAAAGTAGGGTTATAAACAAGAAGAATTATAGAAGTAGTTGATTGTGAGCAGTCTATTGCTGTTTAAGCAAGGTCTCACTTTGTCAACTTATAAATTGTATTTTGTGGGTTGTCTTCATCCTTTTGGCCGGTTAGAAATATAAAACCATTTCTTACCAAAAGCTTCGTAGAACTCTCATTCTTTTCGTGCGTATAGGCATCAATTGTATTAAGATTTAAATTCTTAAATCCCAGCTCAATAATTCTTTTTAAAGACTCATCCATTATTCCTTTGCCTTGAAATCTTGGATTTAAGTCATATCCAACTTCTGCCGTTTTTCCGTCTTCTGAAAATTTCCACAGGCAAATACTACCAAGCATTTGGTCGCTGCCTTTTTCCGTAATAACCCAGTACAATAGAATTCCGCTATCAATTTTGTCATTGACGTTTGTAATGAATTCAATTGCTTTTACTTTGGTCTCGCAAGCTTGCCTTTTGACAAATTTATTGACTTCTTTATCCGTGCGTAAATAAGAGACTTCTTTCCAATCAGATTGTTCTGGTCTTCGAAACGATAGCCGTTCAGTATGTATTTCTGGTAATTTATTTTGTTCCATTTACGTTGTTTATTGGTCCCAACATTACGTGAATGAATTATTCGCAATTGTAATTGTAACGAGCGAAGAACAGAATCAATGAAAAGGCTGTAGTACGATTTTTTGTGATACGGGCTTTCATGTTTGAAAAATACAAAATTTGAGAGATATTTTTTAAGACTGGTACTCTTGGCCGTATTGAATGTTCTTTCTTAGTTTATGATTCAATTTATCATATGTTTGCTTCTAAACTATAATGTTTTGGTTTTGTTAGCAAATCATTATTATGTCTAACTGATTGATTTTAAATTAAATTACTACCCTTAAAAAATGAAAAATAAATCTGAATCATTGCCATATATCTTAACAGCTATAAAATGCATTTAGCCATGTGCGTGTATGATTCTGTCACAATACAATACCAAAATCCTACTAATCAATAAGAATTAGTTTCAAATTCTGGACAATGCCGGAAGAATTAATTTGCACGTAGTATAATCCTGAAGGCCACCCTTCAATTGCAAAGTGTTGTTCCAAGTCTTTAAAGTCTTCTCTGTAAATTTCTTTACCGTTTGATGTGTAAATGATCACCTCACTATTCTGTCCAACCTTCCTCTTTAAGGTGAAATTTCCATTTGTTGGGTTAGGAAAAACACTAACCTCTAAGCCTTTTCCTTGTACATCACTGTTAATTGTACTATCGAATTGAACAATTGCACTTAAAAAAGGTTGGTTCTCAATTTCAATTTTATCAGCAGTAATAGGCTTTAATTCAGCAGTAAATACGGCGCCTTCATCGTGAAAATCGCCTCTGTATTTTGGTTTTACAGACTGATAACCAGACCCAATAACCAGGTTATTACCAGAAATAGCCACATCTCTTCCAAAACGCCCCATTTTTTGTCTTTTATCTGAAACAAACTTTTGAGTTTGTACAAACATGCCATTGGTGTCTTTTTGAAAAACATAACACGCTCCCGTTCTGTCTCTTTTATTGAATCCATTGGCATTTAATTTATCGTGTTTAGACCCTACAATTAAGTATTGATTGTTCATGGCAACTGCCGATCCAAACAACTGAATCTTATGTACGTCATTTGCCATAATTCTTTGAAACGGACGATAATCCCCATCACCATCTTTTTTGAATATATACACAGCTCCACCTGAATTTTTTCTCGTTTTAATTGATGCTCTATACGCGGCAACGGCTAAGAAATCGCCATGTGACGTAAATGCGTTTCCAAAACCCCAACCTTTCCCATCCCAACTCTCTAATATTTGGGTGTTTAACCATTTATTTCCTTTATTGCTAAAAACATACAACTTTCTTTCTTCAATTTTGCAGGGACTAGTTTTTTGGAGAATAATCTTACCTCTCTCGTCTTTCACTGTTATGGTACTAAACCAAACAGGATCTGCTGTAGGGTCAGAATAATACCCGTTAATAAAAGCCTTGTCGCCCTCTATAGCTACAACATTTCCTAGTTCATTATATTCTGCTATTCCTTCACTTAAGAGTTCACTTTTCCATACCCATTTGCCATTTGCCAATTCATAAACATCTGCATGCTTTGTATACTCATCCAATTTATTATTGTACTCTTTAGCACGAGTCCAAATAATTAACTGCTCATTTTTAGCAACAATACTATACCCGTAACTGCCACCATAACTACCATGTAGAGATAATTCTTGCGATTTTTCCCAATGCCCAGAAGCATTTTTAGCATAAACCCCTACACGACTAATGTGGCGGTTTTGATTTGTAATACCGTGAATAGAAATAAAAATAAAACCTTCAAAAATGGCTACTGTATGTCCAAGAGAATAATTTAAAAAATCAGAGTGGTGTAGAATTTGAGTTTGCGTCCATTGATTAGATCCAGTTCTTTCATAGACATAGGCTAAAATATTGTCTTTAATACCTACTACTTCAGAGCCGCCCGAACTAACAACCATAGTGTTTCCGTCAATGGCAACTCTGCGAGCAAAATATTGATTAGAAACGACACTATTTGGAAGTACTTTCCGAATTCCAGTATCTTGAGAGAGACAGACTAAAGAAAGAAAAGAGAAAATAAAGAGCATTATTTTTTTCATGCGATTCACTTATTTTAAACGTTTTAATACTAAATTTATTATTGGTATTCTTATGAATTGGAAATATTAATAACCATGATATTACTGTTTCATGAACTCATAAAATACCTCCAAAGGCATTGTTTGTGCTACATTTGGTTGCTGTTTTGTATGATAGGCCTTATAATAATATGCTGTAGCTTTTAATTCATCCTTTTTCATTAAGCGATCATACTTTTTCATAATCTTTTCGCTAATGTCATTTGTAATTACTCCGATTACCTTGTTTTCTATAATGTCTAAAACTCTTTTTCCACAGATAGAGACATGCAAAAAGTTCATACTTGCCGAATTGTTTATCCACTTATCATATCTTTTGTCTTCAACAATTACCCCTGTGATAACATATTTTTGACCAAGGAAGTCTGGAACTAACCCCCGTTGACAACCTTGATCGCCTGGATTACTGACCCACACGTAATCTACATTTGTACTAGCATGAAACGTTTTAATTACTTTTAGTTTAGTCAATAACAAAGGCCGATGTTTATACGGTCCTGCGGAGGATAATGTGTCAATTTGAACCACCTCTAATTCGGCAGTGTATTGCGATATTGAGGTCATAAATGTTTTAGGAGGAAAAGCACAGTCACAAGCATACCCTCCAAGGTGAACGCTGATGAATATAAAAAATGAGAGGAGGTATTTCATATGTTTATGGAAGTTAATACTGGAATAATAAGTTATTGGTCTATGATAGATTGTCATGCTTTAAAGCCAAATTCCTCGCTTCATATGTTTTATGCTAGCAATGATTGCAGGTAACAGTACACTTATACAAACAGAATAAATTGCTATTTACCAGAAATGGAGTTATTCTTTATTCTGTATAAATTCAATTGCTTTTTCCAATACTGGATCCTTATTTTCCAAATAATGAGATAGGTTTTTCTTGACTTTTATATCGGGCAAAATTCCATACCCAACAAATTCTTTTCCATTGGGGTAGGTATCTTTTTTTGTGCAAATTCTTGCACTTCCACCATTTGGCAAATCAAACAACATTGGTTGTCCTGTACTACCAAAAGTAGCTTCGCCAATTTTGGTTATGTGTTTTTGATTGTCTGTAAATATCAAAAAATCTTCTGCTGCAGATGCCGTATTATGGCCGATTAAAATGACTGTCGGAACTACAATTCTCTTGCTTTTAAGGTGTATCGTGTCAGGTTCGTAAGGGAATTTATGATAAAATTCATTGCGATAGGATAAATCAGCCTGTTTTGCCCAATCAAATTCAAGTGAGTCTTTTTCTTTAATCCACATTCCCCAAGCCTTGTAAGTTGGTATGTGCAATCTACTTTCTGACTTTGAACCGTATAATATTGTGTCGTTTGTAAAATATTGAAATATTTCCATTCCAACATCTGTTCTACCGCCACCATTGTATCTTAAGTCAATAATCAACTTTTTTGCTTTGTACAATTCAGGTAATTTTTCTAAGAATAAGCTGTCGATTTGGGGGTCGCTAAAAGAATTTAAAGAGAGATATGCAACATCTTTCTCTAACCAAGTAAAATCCAATAATTCTCTTTCCTGAAATGCTGGATAAACACTTTCTTTATTTGATTTTGAATGAGTGAGTTTTAGTGATTTTATTTCTCCGTTTGGCAATTTAATTTCTAAATCAAAAGTTGTTCCTATTGGGCCTTCTAAAAGTCTGCTTATCCCCCAATCTTGTATAATATGATCAGTAGAAGATGAAATGTAAGGGATAACTTTTTCTTTGACGTATAGACTCGTTTTTAATTTGTTGACTTGAATTATCTCGGTTCCAATTGGTAATTCCCTTTTTTTACTTGAATTAATTCTAGTAATTATTGCTTTTCCGTCAATGTTCGACAAAAATATGCGGTATTCACCAAAGTTTGTTCTTTGAATTTTGTCTTGAACTTCTTTTGGGAAATAGACATTTGTATGTCCATCTTTCAGTAGGGCACAAAATTTTTGCAAAAGTCTATAATAGTCATAATCATTATTAGTTTCCTGCACCTGTGCTATAAGTTTTTTGTATTCTATATCCCACGCTTTTCTATCAATTTTATATAAATAGATAAAATTGTAATTGACTTCTTGCCAAAATTTTGAAAGCCCGTAGACTTTTTCAGATTTTGATAATGTGTTGGGAATTTGAGCAAATAAGTTCCCGGTATTTAACAAGATCAAAAGGAGAACAAGGTTTTTCATATCAAACGATTTCGTTTAAGACACCTGATATTTAAATTTTGTTGCACCTAAAAATTGACGTTAAATAGGCATAGACTTGAAAGACTTGAAGGTCATTTTTTAAGTTTTTCCATTTGTAGAAATCTAGCAACCAAGAATAGTTAAGATGTGATGTATATAAAATTAAGACGAATCAGCCAAAAGGGTAGTGGCCATTGCAGACTCGGACCAGACATGTTCTTGGATTACGCATTGAATAATAAATAGATTGGGAGTACATCTTGTGGGCAGTACTATTTCTGTCTCTTATACACATCTGACGCTGCCGACGATCTACTCTGTG
>CAJXRL010000043.1 GCA_913059105.1 uncultured Flavobacteriales bacterium | reverse complement strand
GTAGATCGTCGGCAGCGTCAGATGTGTATAAGAGACAGGAACACTACTCTCAGGGTTTAAAAACTCACCTTGATTTCTCTCGTAGCCACCTTCTAATTCAACTCCAAACCAAGTTGGAATTTTTAGTTTCCCTTCTCCATAATCATAATATTCTTTTCCTTTAAAATACTTCTGAGCTATGTCCGCCTGAATTTTAGGATCGAATCCGCCTCTTGCTTCTTGAATTTGGGCAAGTCCCATCTCAATTCTCATATCTGCTTGGAGCGCTATGGGGTGCTGTTCTTTCACAAATTCAAAGAAAATCTCTTGATTAAAACGTTCGGGCAGTTTTTCTTGTGCAGAAATAAGCCCATAAGATGTTGTTAATAAAAGAAGTAGTTGTAATGCCTTCATTATTTATTAGCTGAACTAAATTGGTTTTGTTTGTTTTTTTTGTAAAAATCGGGAGGGAAGCCATTTAGCTGTCGCCATAATTCATACCATATTGGAACTTGTTTTAGCAATAGCATATTGTTTGTTCCCCCGCCCACTCTTAATGCTGTTGGCCAATGATATTGTAAAGTGTCTGGTTCTACTAATACTCTAAATTTGCCGTTGTCACTAATGAAATTATCTATTGCAAACACTTTTCCTCCATAAGTTCCATATGAAGTGTTGGGCCATCCAGAAAAAACTATAGCCGGCCATCCATCAAATTGAATACGAACTTCTTGTCCTACTTCCATCAAGGGTAGGTCAATAGGTTTTACATATAATGCTATTGCCAAAGAGTAGTCTGCTGGCATGATGCTCACAATTGATGATCCTTCTTTTATGGTTTCTCCTAATCCAACTTGTAACGCCTTAGTTATATAACCATTCTGAGGTGATGTAATATAGTATAAGTTTGATCTGAAACTGTAATTTGAATATTGATTTTGAAGCTTTGTAACGGTCGCTTCAGCATCATACATGTTTGACATTGCAGTATATTTTTCTGATTCTGCCTTGGCAATATCATCTCTATACTGCGCCTGTATAGAAGTTAATTCAACTTGTGCATTAATTAGTTCATTACGAGTAGTTAAAAGCTTGTTCTCACTTGAAATCATTTTTGCTTGCGCTTCTTGTACCTTGTTTTTTCTATTCTCCAAATCTGTTAAAGATTTCAAGCCTTCATCGTATAGATTCTGCATCCGATCAAACTGGTCTTCTCCAATTTTGAAGCTAATTGACGCTGCTTTGTAATCAATACTGTCGCTTAATATTTTTAATTGAGCCTGCTTTAATTTATTTTTAGTTTGCTCTAACTTCAATTTTCCCGTTTGGCTTAATGCGTCAATTCGATTATCTAGGGCCTTTACTTTTTCCATGTACGATTTTACCGCAAACTCTTTCGATTTTACTTGCTCTTGTGTCCTTTCTAGCAAGTTAGGGTCAAAGTAGTCATCTTTAATTTCGGAGATGAATAAAATTGTATCTCCTTTAGAAACATAATCACCTTCCTGGATGTACCATTTTTCAATTCTTCCAGCAATGATGGAATGAATAGTTTGTGGTCTTTGGTCAGGTTTTAAGGTAGTTACATCTCCTTCTGCCCGAACATTCTGTGTCCATGGTAGGAACATAAAAATAAATGCAATTGCAAATACTACGACTAATAAGCGAAGAAATACCTTCCCAGATTTCATAGAATTGATATGCCGCAAAGCAGAGAACTTATTATTCTCGAAAGCATGTCCAATACCTTTATTACTAATATTTAACATGTCTATTTGTTTTTATAGTTTTCTGGTGTGCCATCGTATATGATACTTCCATTATGTAATTCAATTAGTTGTTCGGACTTCTGAATTAAATATTCATTTTTGGTTGCCGCAATTACAGTCCAATTGTTTTGCTTGTCACGCAAGAAATCAATGATATCTTTCTTTTCTTTATCATCAATAGCATCCAAGTTGTCTTCTACCAATAGCAATTTTGGGGCATTTAATATAGCTCTAGCAATTAACAGTTTTTGAACAGCGCTTTCTGCTAAACCACTTCCTTGAGGATCTAATTCTGTATCATATCCTTTAGCGAGGTTATTAATGAAATCTGTCAAATGAACCCTTCGGCATATGTCTTTAACCTTTCCTATAGAAATCTCTTTCCCCATTGTTACGTTCTCAAATACAGTTCCTTGAAAAAGCTCTTCTTGCGACAAACAATCCCCTATTGCAGAACGTAAAGATTCAATCGAGAAGCTTTCTTTACCAATTTCGTCATACAATATCTGTCCACTTTGTAATTCATACAAACCGGCTAATAGACGTATCAATGTGCTTTTGCCTGATCCGTTTTTTCCTATGAGAGAAACTAAACTTCCTCGCTTGATTGAGAGGTTTAGTTCTTTTAAGGTTAACTTTTCGTTTTCCGGATATTTAAATGATAAATTTATTAAGTCCAATTGCATTCCTGGAGATTGACATTCTACTTCAAGATCTAATCCTGTGTTGTTTTCTAATTCCAAGTCTGTTACTTGCCCCACTTTTTCTATGCCGGTTAAAACATCATAAATGGTTTCAAGGCTACTAATCAATTTTTCTACAGAGTTCATAATTAATAAGATGATTATTTCAGCAGCGACGAATTGGCCAATATTCATTAACTGATCCATTACTAAAATTCCGCCTATAGCAAGCAATCCAATTGTCATTAAAACCTTAAAGACTACCATCAGTGAAAACTGACGCATTAAAATCTGAAAATGACCTTCTCTTGCATGCAAGTAATCGTCAATGTTTTCGTTCGTTCTACTTAAAGGTAAATTTGTTTTACCTGTTAGTTTGAATGTTGTATTTGTTCGAGCCAACTCTTCCAGCCAATGTACCGTTTTGTATTTGCTTTTTGATTCTAACAAGCTAGTTTCTAACCCTTTTTTAGCTGTAATTCTAAATATGCTGTACAGCAGGAGAATGAGCAATAAGCTGAATAGAATAAAGAAGGGATGGTAAAATGATAATAGAATAAGACCAAAAATAATCTGGAGCCCCGCCGCTGTAAAATCGATCAATATTTTAGACAGACCTTTTTGAACTGTTATGATATCAAAAAAGCGGTTCATTAATTCAGGGGCGTATTCTTTATATAGCTGTTCCATTTTAATTCTAGGAATTCTATAAGCGAATTCAAAGGCTGCTCTAGTAAAAATTTTCTGTTGTAAATTTTCTACAATTCGCAATTGATAAATTTGAAGAACGCCGGTCATAGCAACACCCAGAGTGACTAGTACAACCAATATAACCCAAGAAGTATTTAAACGTCCACCTTGAATTAAATTAATAATTGCCTGAATACCAAGAGGAAGAGAGAGGTTGATTAGGCCGTTAAAAATAGCGTATGTGTATACATTCTTGATTTCCCGTTGATCGGGTTTTAGCATTTTCCAAAAACGATCTAATGGAGTAAGTTTAGTTTCAGTGGTCATATTATAGTATAGCTTTAAATACGATTTGCGAGTAAAACTCTGTAACGGCGTCTTCACCTTTTACCACATCTGTGAGGCGAGGCAAATGATTTGCAAAGTGTCGTTGCAAATGAGCTCCTTCGATAACCGTTGAAATGAGCATATGTGGATACTTATATTCTGGATTGATTTGTAGAATAATTTGAGTGATACGTTCCACCAAATTTTTATAAGGAACAAAGGCTCCATTTTCATTATCTGAGTCAACATCTTTTGTCAGATATGACTTTAACGACTCGGATAAAACGATTTGATTTAGTTTAATCTCATTGATGTGTTCAAAATTCCCATCTTCATTAACTTCATCTGTTAGTAAATGTAAAGCTTTTAATAGTTGGTCTTCTGCAGAAATGAGATTAGTTACGGTAAAAACCAATCGGTATTCTAACCACGACCAATACCAATTTGACAAGTAGAGTAATATTTTGTTTTTGCTTTCAAAATAACGATACACAGAAGCTTCTGTGGATGAAATACTACTCGCTAGCTTTTTAAAAGTAAATTGCTCAAAGCCTAATTCACAAATTAAATCAATGCTGCCTTTTATTATTTTTTTTCCCAGGTCACTCGATTGGGGGTCTTTTTTGTAAAGACTTTCTTCAACTTGAATCTGAATATTTGATATTAATGTTTCCATATAGAATAATTATACTCGCAAAAGTAATAGTAAAACTATCGCTCTTGTTGTTAAGAACTATTAAAAATGAAAATTGTTCGAAAAAAGTTTAATTTTTATTTAGAAATCCTATTTCCACTTGATACCGCAGCCGATACTGTGCTTTTGGTCGCTCAAAGGTGATTGTCCATTTAACAATCTATTCAATGACTGCCTGATGCTAGAACCATCTACAGGAATGTTATTTCCCGGTCTAGAGTCATCTAATTGACCGTGATAAACTGAAACTAAATTTGAATCAAAGACGTAGAAGTCAGGCGTGCAAGCAGCATCATACAATTGTGCAACGTTCTGACTTTTGTCATATAAATAGGGGAAAGGGTAATTGTTTTTTGCGGCATGAGTTTTCATATACTCGGGTGCATCTTGAGGATAGTCTTCTACATTATTACTACTAATGGCTACAAATCCAATTCCTTGTTTTGTATATTCATTTGCTAAATGCACTAATTCATTGTTCACGTGAATTACAAATGGGCAATGATTACAAATGAACATAATAACGGTGCCATTTTTACCTTTAATCTCACTCAAAGTAAGTTTGTTGCCTGAAATAGTATCAATAAGTTGAAATTTAGGAGCTAACGTTCCTGTTAAAAAGGGGTTAGAAGAGGTAAGTGCCATTAATATTGATATTAAAGAATGGTGCTCAATTTTACAGTTGAGCTTAAATAACTGCCTTTCGAACTCTAACCAATTTAGTTAAAAGGTCTTCTAAATGGTCCAAATGCAACATATTAGCTCCATCTGATTTTGCTGAAGACGGGTCGTTATGTGTTTCTATAAAAATCCCATCGGCACCTACAGCGATTGCTGCTTTTCCAATGGTTTCTATCATTTCAGGCTGCCCTCCGGTAACTCCGGAACTCTGATTTGGCTGTTGAAGTGAATGAGTTATATCCATAATAGTAGGAGCGTACTTTTTCATGGTTGGAATTCCTCGAAAATCAACGACCATATCTTGGTAGCCAAACATTGTTCCTCGGTCCGTCAACCAAATATTGTTATTGCCCGATTCTTTCACTTTGTTTACTGCAAACTCCATGGATTCAGGCGCTAAGAATTGACCTTTCTTAATATTGATAAGCTTACCAGTTTTGGCGGCAGCAACTAATAAATCTGTCTGTCTACATAAAAATGCAGGAATCTGTAGAACATCTACGTAATGTGCTGCTAAAATTGCTTCATTGGCAGAATGAATATCTGTTACTACTGGGACATCAAACTTTCTACCAACTTCTTGTAAAATTTTGAGGGCTTTTTCATCACCAATTCCTGTAAAAGAGTCAAGTCTAGATCGGTTAGCCTTTCTGTATGAACCTTTAAAGATCCATGGAATTTCCAGTCTAGTGGTAATGTCATGAATTCTTTCAGCAATCTCAAATGCCATTTTCTCTCCTTCAATAGCGCAAGGTCCTGCCAAAAGGAAGAAATTATTTGATTTAAGATTCTTAATTTTTTTAAGGGACTTAAGCATTCCTAGATTTGTTTAGTGTTTCAGCGTTAAATTCAACTAATTAACTTTAATTTTTAGTCGAGTAGTATCCCAGTCTAAATAAATGAAGTTACCTTCTATTCGGTAAGTTAATTTTTCAACTTTCTCAATTTTTGAAGTTTGAGACTCACTTACCAACGCATCTTTATCACGATTAAGCTTGTAAGCACCCCATTGTTTTGCTTCTGAGTTAAAAATAATTTCCCAATTTCCGTTTTCATTTGGAGTCGTAAAAAATGAATACGTGCCGGCCATCAATTTTGTTCCGTTTATTGAGACAGCTTTGCTAAAACTCATAGTAGTCGCCTCATTTGCACCGGCTCTCCATACCTTTCCAAATTTTTCCAATTCTCCAAAAATAATTCTACCTTTAACAGAAGGGCTACTGTATTTAATTACAACTTCAACATCTCCTATTTTTCCTTTTGTTTCTCTTGGTGGGCTTTTTGGCTTCTCTCCTTGCGCTTGGACTGAAAAACTTGCTATCATTAAAAACGCGACTAGTAATGTTAAAATCTTTTTCATCTTATTTGTTTTTTATATGTTTTGCTAAACTATTAAAAAGGGTTGAGATTCTATGTTAATATTTACAAATCGTTCAGTAAATCGATGATTTTTATGCATCCTTCTTTGATTTCCTCTTCAGAAATGTTTAACGGCGGGGACAAACGAAATGCATTTGGAGTAGAGAGGAACCAAAAAAGAATAATGCCATTTTCTAAGCCTTTCAACACTACTTGCTGAACTTTTTCCTCATCTTCCAATTCTACGGCAATCATTAATCCTTTTTGTCTTATTTCTTTTATTGCGGTATGTTGCAGAAATTCTTTAAATAATGATGCTTTCGCGGCTATGCCTTCAATTAAACTTTCATCATTAATAATTTTAAGCCCTTCGGCTGCTGTAGCGCAAACTAATGGGTGACCGCCAAACGTAGTAATGTGTCCCAACATTGGATTCTCACTAAATTGCAACATTAATTTACGGTTTGCCATTACACATCCTATTGGCATTCCTCCACCCAAGGCTTTGCCTGCAACTAAGAGGTCAGGCACTACATTATAGTGCTCGAAAGCCCACATTTTTCCTGTTCGGCCCATGCCACATTGAATCTCATCAAAAATCAATAAAGTATGTGTCTCGTCACATTTATTGCGTAATGCTTTTAAGTATCCCTCTTTGGGAAGGCGAACACCGGCATCTCCTTGAATGGTTTCCAGAATAACACAGGCTGTATTTCTACTAATTTGATCTAGATGATCAAAATTATTTAGTTCAATATGCTTAATGTTAGGCAATAGAGGCTCAAATGGGGCCTTTTTAATAGGATTAGAACTTAAGCTTAAAGAACCATGAGTGCTTCCATGGTATGCATTATCAAATGCAATTATTTCTTGTTTGCCCGTGACTCTTTTACCTAGTTTCAGCGCTGCTTCAATAGCTTCCGTGCCTGAGTTTACAAAGTAGAATGAATTGATACTTGTTGGTACCGTTTTGAGTAATTCCTGAGCTAATTCATTTTGTGCGTCTTGCTCAAACTCGCCATATACCATAACGTGCAGGTGTTTCTCGCTTTGTTTTTTTATTGCTGCGAGAATCCTAGGATGACCATGGCCCAGAGCACTTACTGCAATTCCTGAAACTAAATCCAAATATGCTTTTCCATCTTTGTCATAAATGTAACTACCTTCCGCTTTTTCAACTTTAATTCGAAACGGAAACGGAGTAGTTTGAGCTAAATGTTCCTTAAAAAAATCTTTCTGTTCACCCACAGAGTAAAGTTACTTTTAATAGAAAAACAAACAAGTATTTTCAGTTAAATTGGTTCCGATTTTATATCCCTTTTCTTACTTTCGAAATTCAAACAAAAAGCATGGAATCAATTCTTTTAGAAAAACAAGATGGCATTGCCAAATTGACGCTAAACCGTCCAACCTCTTTTAACAGTTTTAATCGTGAAATGGCTTTGAATTTGCAAACCAAATTAGACGAGTGCAATGAAGATAAGGATGTTCGAGTAATTGTGATTACTGGTGAAGGTAAAGCTTTCTGCGCAGGACAAGACTTAGTTGAAGTAACAGACCAAGCTCAGAATCCAGGTTTTAGAAAAATATTAGAGGAGCACTATGGGCCGATTATTCAAAAGATTCGCAATACTGCAAAGCCAGTTGTTGCAGCTGTAAATGGAGTTGCTGCCGGAGCAGGAGCGAATATTGCTTTGGCTTGTGATATTATTGTAGCTCATGAAAAAGTGAGTTTCATACAAGCGTTTTCAGGAATTGGATTAATTCCAGATAGCGGAGGAACATTCTTTTTGCCAAGATTAGTAGGTTTTCAGAAAGCAAGCGCATTGGCAATGTTAGGCGATAAAGTAGGAGCAGAGGAAGCTGAGCGCATGGGAATGATTTATAAAGTATTTCCATTTGAAAGTTTTGCGGCTGATGTAGATGCACTGTCGCATCGACTGGCTAAAATGCCGACCAAGGGCTTGGCGCTTACAAAAGCTGCTTTTAATTCGGCTCTTACAAATGACTTGACAACTCAACTCCAAGTAGAATCTGATTTTCAAATTGAAGCTAGTGAAACCAAAGATTATCGAGAGGGAGTAGCGGCGTTTTTGGAAAAAAGAAAGCCTGACTTTATTGGTGAATAAAATCAGGCTGCTTTCGATTTAATTGGTTAAAATGTATCTTCTAGTCTTCAGACGAGAATTTCATTGATAAGGTTTCCAATTCGCTCACTTTTTTTCCTGATTTAATAGCTGAATTCCAAAATGGTATTCCTTAGATACATTAAATAGCTGCAAAATTCATATTTTGCTTAGGTTTTAACAATCACAAAATCAGCTAATTTACCGTTAATTTTAATGGTGAATTCTACCCTGACAATGCCGTAACGGAATCTTATTGTTGGAGTCCTTATGTTTTATTAATCCAAGAATTCATTTTTTCAACCCCTCTAGGGTATTCTGCTTTTCGGTAGGCCCTTATTTGGTTTGTCATTTGAATATTCACGTTATTGTTAATGCTGGCATTTGCAAAACTAACATCTAAAGCAAATTGGATTAATAAAATATTTTTCATTTAAATAAGATTTTGAGCGAATTTATATTCCTTTTATGAGAAATTAAATTAGATGTTCTAAACCTTATTTTTTTGCATTACAAAAAACGCCCTTTCAAGTGAAAGGGCGTAGTAATAAAAATAAAGTAAACTATTTATTTTGCAGGAGGTGCAGGCGGCACTGGTGGTGTTGAAGGCGAAGAAGGAGTATTTAATTTAAAATTGATAGGTAAAGTCAATTGCATTTTAACTTTCTTTCCATCTTTTTCTGCAGGAATCCATTTTGGCATTTTTTTCATCACCTTCAAAGCTTGTGCTGTGAAGTCTTCATGAGGGGACTTTAAAGCTTTAAAATCCGCTAAAGTACCATCTTCTAATATATTAAATTGCATAAAAACTTTACCAGACAAGCCTTTTACAGCCTTAGATTTTGGGAATATTATGTTTTTTTGAATAAATTTCATCAACGCTTTTTGACCGCCTGGGAACTCAGCCATCTTATCGACTTCTATTAGTTGTTCTTGTTTTGTTTCATTGGCCACAGATGTAGCTTTTAGGTTTTGATTGATAAATAGTGTTGTTGCAAAAAGTGCCACAGTAAGCCCAATTTTTGCCGGGGTAACTTTTGTCTTAAATTGATTTTTAAGCCTCATAATTCTAAGTTTAAGGTGAGATGATTTAAATTGATTTGTAATTGAAGGAAATTGATTGAAATTTTGTAAAACAAGCAGCTGTAAATAACTATCTCTTTCTTGCCAGCTTAACTCGTCAGCTTGATATTCATGATTTTCTTGAAAAAGAGATTTGAATTTGTAGATCAAGGGGTTTGGCCAAAAAATGATTTGCAATGCTTGACAAATTAGTATATCAAAACTGTGTCTTTTATTCACATGTACCTGTTCATGTCGCAAAAGTATTGCCTTCTCTTTTGGAGAATATTCTGAGCCAATGAAGATCCATTTCATAAAACTATAAGCAGCAGGGCTCTTTTCTATTTCAAAATGGCCATTCCTTTTTACCGCTTGTGATTTTACTTTTATTAATTGAAGGAGTTGAATTATGAATTTGGAAAATAAAATAAATACACCTGTTAGGTAAACGGTTTTGACCCAGAACATCCAATTTATTGGAGAATCGTTCACCGAATTTGATGCAGAAACACTAACTTCATCCAGCACTGATGGCAGGCTGAGATTGCTTTCAGTTACATTTAGAATCTGAAAATCAAAAAACGGCAACATCAGTGATAAAGCAACTCCTATCAAAAGAAGAGGTCGGGAAATCTTGTAGTTTCTTGCAGGTTGTATAAAGCCTTTATAAATTAAGTAAAGCGAAATCAAGAAAAGATTTACTTCAATAAAATAGTTGATTGTGAACTCCATAATTTATTTTTTTAAAGTTTTAATGATATCATCTAGCTCTTCTAAATCAATTTCCTCTTTTTTAGCAAAAAACGAGACTAAATTCTCAAAAGAGCCGTCGAAATACTTACTCACCAGGCTCTTCGAAATTTGTGTTTTGTAATCTTCTCTACTAACAATAGGGTAGTACTGATGTGTTTTCCCAAAAGCTGTAAATGATACAAAATCTTTTTTTTCTAAAATTCGAATAATTGTAGAAACGGTATTATAGGCAGGCTTTGGCTCATTCATCTCAGCTAAAAGCTCTTTGACAAATGCCTTTTCTACAGTCCATAGAACTTGCATTATTTGTTCTTCAGCCTTGGTTAATTCTTGCATGATGTAAATATAACTAAATATATAGTTATAAAACTAACTAATTAGTTATAAAATAATTTTTTGCTAATATTTATTGAAAACACAATGCTTTCAACTTACCTTCGCTTATCTAAATATTAAGGATTATGAAAGTAGGAGTGATAGGATGTGGAACCATGGGCAGTGGAATTGCTCAAGTAGCATCAACCGCTAATTGTGAGGTTGTTCTTTACGACTTAAATAAAGATGCTTTGGCAAATAGCAAGGCTGCTTTGGCTAAGGTAATGGCTCGATTAGTAGAAAAAGGCCGACAAACGGAAGATTCTGCTCAGGCAATTCAACAGCGTATTCTGTATTCAACAGAATTGACAGATATGCAAGGTTCCGATTTTGTGATTGAGGCAATAATTGAAAATTTAGAAATAAAACACAAAGTATTCAAATCGTTGGAGGCGATTGTTTCTGAAGATTGTATTATAGCTTCTAATACTTCTTCTTTGTCTATTACTTCTTTAGCTGCAAGTTTGCAGAATCCTGAACGTTTTGTAGGTGTTCATTTTTTCAATCCGGCACCGTTAATGAAGTTGGTGGAAATTATACCTGCTGTTCAGACTTCTAACGATATATTGGAAAAAACTAAGAAAACCATAGATGCATGGGGTAAGGTTACTGTGAAGGTAAAAGATACCCCCGGATTTATAGTAAATAAGGTAGCGCGGCCATTTTATAGTGAAGCCATAAAAATGTATGAAGAGGGAATTGCAGATGTTGCAACCATAGATTGGGCAATGAGAGAGCTAGGTGGATTTAGAATGGGTCCCTTCCAATTAATGGATTTTATTGGGCACGATGTGAATTACATTGTAACTGAGACTGTTTTTAAGGCATTTTATTACGACGGAAGATACAAGCCCTCTTTTACTCAAAAGAGACTATCTGAGGCAGGATATTTAGGAAGAAAGTCGGGAAGAGGGTTTTACAACTATGCGGAAGGAGCTGAAAATCCTGAACCTATTAAAGATGGAATGTTAGGAGAATACATTGTAAGTAGAATAGTTGTCATGCTAATTAACGAGGCAGCAGATACTTTACACGTTAACATAGCGGATTCAAAAGACATAGATTTAGCTATGGTCAACGGAGTGAATTACCCTAAGGGCTTATTGGCTTGGGCAGATGAAAAGGGCTTACCATACTGTGTTTCAGTAATGGATGAGCTTTTCGAAGAATACCGTGAAGAGCGATATAGATGCAGTCCTATTTTAAGAAAATTGGGAAAGAGTAATTCTACATTTTTTTAAATGAACCTCTTGCGAAACTTTCTTTTTCAAGCAGTTGACAATAGTCAGCTGGTTTTGTTTCGTATTATTTTTGGCTTTCTTATTACTTGCGAAGCTTGGGGTGCAGTACTCACAGGCTGGGTGCGAAGAGCATTTATCGAGCCCAAAATGAATTTTCCTTTTCTAGATTTCGATTTTCTGCAGCCTTTGCCCGGTAACGGAATGATTTATTACTTCTTGATTATGGGAGTATTTGGAGTAATGGTGATGTTCGGTCTTAAATATCGGATGGCTGCAATAAGCTTTGCCATTATGTGGAGTGGAGTCTATTTTATGCAAAAAACACATTACAACAATCATTATTATTTAATGATGCTTCTCACTTGGCTTTTTTGTTTTCTGCCCGCCAATTGGTCACATTCTTTAGATGTGAAATTCAACCCTAAAATTAAAAGAAACTATTGCTTGCAATGGCACCTATGGATTTTTAAGGGTTTAGTGCTTATCGTTTACTTTTATTCGGCAGTAGCAAAAATGTATCCTGATTGGATCAATGCAATTCCAATTAAAATTTGGTTCGCTCAAAAGGTAGATTATCCAATAGTAGGGCCTGTGCTTGTACAACCATGGTTTCAATATGTTGTAGCGTGGGGAGGAATCGCTTTCGATCTATTTATTGGTCCTGCTTTACTTTGGAAGCGCACACGAAAATATGCTTTCATAGCTTCTCTCTTTTTCCACGGGTTTAATTCAGCCATCTTTCAAGTAGGAATTTTTCCATTCATGGGAATTGCTTTTGGATTATTCTATTTTGAACCTGAAACGATAAGGAGAATCTTTTTCAAGAAAAAAGAACTCTTCAGTAAAGTGCAGGAGATTGTGCAGCCCAATTTTCAGAATGCCAAAACATGGGCGTTTACTAGTTTTATGATTCTAATGGTACTGTTGCCTTTGCGGCACCATTATTTTGATGGAAATGTAACGTGGACTGAAGAAGGGCATCGTTTGTCGTGGCGCATGATGTTGCGCTCAAAAGGAGGAATAGTAGATGTGCAAGTGAGACAAGCAGAAAAATCTTATTATGTGAATTTGGATGATTATTTAACACCAAAACAACAACGAGCCATCGCCACAAGGCCGGACATGTTCTGGTATTTTATTCAATACTTGAAACAAGATTTAATTTCGAAAGGAGAAGGAGAGTATAATGGAATTTATGCCGTGAGCAGAGTCAGTTTAAACGGAAGGCCTGCAAAGGCTTTATATGACCCATCGGTTGATTTTTCTACGGTTGGATGGAATTATTTTAGAGAGAATATGTGGGTAACTAGAGGGGAATAGAAGAGTTGGTGAAGCTTAATGTAACATAGCAACTCAATTATAGGGAAACAAAAAAGCCTCGCAATTGCGAGGCTTTTTATAACAAATCAACTGTCTGCTTTCTTTTTTCTTTTCTTTTTCTTGTCGTTCACAAAAGTGTCGTCAATCACTTCTCCAAGAACTTTTACTTCTTTAGTTCTTTCAAAGTTTTTCTTTGCCACCATCATTTCTTCAAGTGTATCTCTTCTAATCTTTATTCCGGATTTAGCACCTTGGTTTTTTACTTCTAAGTAAAATCCGTCTTTTAATTTCTTTGGTTTCGTGGAAGGTCTTCCCATAATTTTTTCTTTTTTTACGCCATCACCGGCGCTAATTTTTCAACTAATATTTCTGCGTTAACAGTACCGTCTGCATTTATATGAGTTGGTACAACTTTTTTAAGTTCGTTAATCCAATCAGGATTATATGCAGATTTTATTTTTAAATAATTCTCAGTAAAACCATACATTTCACCGTTTTGTTCCTGCGCTTCGAAAAGTACAGTAAATTCTTTGTTTAATTGCGATTCATAGAAGAATCTTTTCTTCTTTTCTGAAAACTCCTGCAAAAACTTGCTTCTCTTTCTTCTTATTTCCATTGGAATTGTATCTGTTCTTCTAACAGC
Organism: uncultured Flavobacteriales bacterium; assembly: GCA_913059105.1. Taxonomy (GTDB): domain Bacteria; phylum Bacteroidota; class Bacteroidia; order Flavobacteriales_E; family Vicingaceae; genus NORP294. The sequence continues at coordinate 576 of CAJXRL010000043.1, read as the reverse complement.
CACAGTGTTGTTTCTTTCAGAATAGGAAAATACATGCAGGTAAGAAACGTCTAATTTTTTCAAAAACTCAACTGTTTCTTGAAATAATTCCTCCGTCTCTCCTGGATAGCCAACAATTACATCAACTCCAATACAAGCATTTGGCATTCTGTCTTTAATCCGTGCTACTCGATCGGCATATAGCTCTCGATGGTAGCGCCTTCTCATGGCTCTTAATATTTCGTTTGAGCCTGATTGTAAAGGGATATGAAAGTGTGGTGCAAAACGACTAGATTCGGCTACAAAATCAATTATTTCATTTGAAAGTAAATTGGGCTCAATAGATGATATTCTAAAACGATCAATGCCTTTTAATTCATCCAATTCTTTCACCAAATCAAAGAAGCTTTCGTCGGTCCCTTTTCCAAAATCACCGATGTTAACGCCTGTCAGAACCACTTCTTTTACTTGAGTTGCGCCAAGCTCTGTTGCAGTCTTCATTGTTTCTGCAATAGTGTTGCTTCTACTTCTCCCTCTTGCCAACGGAATCTGTCTCTTATACACATCTCCGAGCCCACGAGACAGGCAGAAATCTCG
>CAJXRL010000042.1 GCA_913059105.1 uncultured Flavobacteriales bacterium | reverse complement strand
GAGATTTCTGCCTGTCTCGTGGGCTCGGAGATGTGTATAAGAGACAGACCTTAACCTTTTAGAGCTAGCCTTTTATCCATAAAGCAAAAACAACAAAAAATTAACTCCTTTTCCTCCTTTAAAAAACTGCAACTTTATAATATTCAACTTCGAAGAAAATGAACAGAACACTTTCGATAAATAACCAATCTATTAAATACGGCGAAAAAGCAGTAATTAATTTGAACATAGCTCGATTAATTTCAGGTACAGAGATTGATTTACCGATTTACGCATACCGCAGTAAAAAACCTGGACCAACGGTTTTATTGAGCGGAGGTTTACACGGAGACGAAATTAATGGAGTAGAGATTGTACGTCGACTTATTGAACAAAAAACGTTTGATAAATTGAATTGTGGTTCCATCATTGCTATTCCGGTAATGAATATTTATGGTTTCCTAAACTTCTCTAGAGAGGTGCCTGATGGAAAAGATGTAAATAGAAGTTTTCCAGGCAGCCTTTCAGGTTCGTTAGCTGCTAGAGTTGCTTACAATCTAACGCATAAAGTATTACACGAAATTGATTTTGGAATTGACTTTCATACGGGCGGAGCGAATCGCTACAACTATCCTCAAACGAGGTATGATCCTTCGGATAAACAAGCGAAAGAAATTTCAGAAGCTTTTAATGCCCCCATCAATTTGGAGTCAAAATTTATAGACAGAACATTCAGAAAACAAGCAATGAAAATGGAGAAATCTATTGTGGTTTATGAAGCTGGGGAGTCCATGCGGTTTGACCAACAATCAATAGAAGAAGGTGTATTAGGAGCAAAGAAAGTATTGTCCCATTTCGGAATGATTGACTTCGAATCGCAGTTTCGAGAGTCGGTAGACTGTAAAGAAAGTGCCTGGTTAAGGGCAAAAGTATCGGGTTTATTGCATTTGGAAAAAACATCTGGCGATATGGTTAAAGCCAAAGAAATTTTAGCAACGATTACTGATCCGTTTGGAAACTTTAAGACAAAAATTAAAGCTCCAAAAGATGGTATTATTATAGGCCATACCAATGCTCCGCTGGTAAACCAAGGAGATGCATTGTACCATATTGGGAATTAATTCCGCTTAAACTTCCTTATTATCAATCGCGCTCCTTTGTCGAAACTAAAATAATTATAGCTCCAATTAAAAAAAGTAATGACGCGATTTCTGAAACCAACTAAAGAAATAAGGTGCACAAACATCCACACAAACCAAGCAATTGTTCCTTGAAATTTAAAGGCTTTCATATCAACTACTGCCCTATTTCTGCCTATCGTTGCCATTGACCCTTGATCCTGATATGTAAAACTTTTTAAAGACGCACCCTTTGATTCAGAAATGAAATTTTTACCTAAAAAATCTCCTTGCTGGTTTGCAACCGGCGCAACTTGCGGCAAACCATATGGAAATTTTTTAGTTTTTAAAATCCCAACGTCTCCAATGGCATAAATATTATCATAGCCGTCAATTTTCAGTTTATCATCAACTTTGTATCGGCTTCCCTCTATTGCTGTCGAGGAAATTCCATCAACTAAGTTTCCTTTAACACCTGCAGCCCAAATCAATGTTTTACTTTTTAACTGCTCACCCGATTTAAATGTCAGGTTATTACCATCAAAACTTGCAACTGATTTATTGAGCATCACATTCACCCCCAAATCCTTTAAATAGGCCAATGCTTTAGAAGATGCCTTATCTGACATCGGTTGCAAAACTTCATCTTGCATTTCAATTAAATGAATTTTCATTCGATTGATATCCAAATCAGGATAGTCATTTGGTAGAATATGATTTTTTAGTTCTGCTAAAGCACCAGCCAATTCAACACCGGTCGGACCGCCACCTACAATCGGGAAATTCATAAAACTCACTTGCTCTTCTTCGTTTTCTAGTAATGCTTTTTCGAAGTTTTGAAGTATTAGACTTCTCAAATCTAACGCTTCAGTAACTGACTTCATCGTCATGGCATGTTTTGCAACACCTTCCATTCCGAAGAAGTTAGTGGTTGTCCCAGTTGCTATCGCTAAATAATCATATTCAAGAATTCCAATATCCGTAATTATTTTATTTTCGGAAGTCTCCACTTTTTCGACGTTTGCCATTCTAAAAAAGAAGTTTTCCTGAGCTTTAAAAATCTTTCGAATAGGATAAGCAATCGAATCGGGCTCTAAGCCAGCAGTTGCAACTTGATATAATAGTGGTTGAAAGGTGTGATAATTATTTTTGTCTAACATCACCACCTGAAAGTCCTTTCCTTTTAAAGATTTCGCAAGGTTCAAGCCACCGAATCCTCCCCCAATAATAACAACTCTTTTGTGTTCCGTTTTCGGAATGTTCATCTTTTAAAAATTACTTGTTGCGATTGCCTTTAACTCATCTGAATCAAAAGATTTTTGTTTGGGACCAGCATTGGCAATAAATAGCATTGCCTCTGCTACCTCAGCGTCGTATATTCCGCGATACTTCTTTAATCCACCTTGCATTAAAAATTTCAAATTTTTCATAAAAAAGATTCCAATTTTCTCACCCAAGCGAAATTCATTGCGATCGCCAAAAAGCATTGAAGGCCGCACTGCGTAAGAATTTTCTGGCCCATTTTCCCAAATTAGTTTCTCGGCGCTACCTTTCGTTTTTGCATAAAAGTTAGACGAAGTTGAATTCGCTCCCATTGCTGAAATATGAACCAACTGCTTCACTCCGTTATGCTTTGACAGTTTTGCAATCTCTGTTGGATATTCCAAGTCTACCTTTTCAAACGCCGGTTTTGAACCTGCTTTTTTAATTGTAGTTCCTAAACAAATGAAGACATGATCTACTTTAAAGCAATCGGCATGTTTTTCAAGCGCAGAAAAATCAACAATTACTTCTTCAATCTTAGTATTTGAGTAATTCTTAGATTTTCTATTCGCAACTCGAATCTTTTCATATCGCTCATCTTCAAGCAGTAATTCAAGTAATTTGGTCCCAACCAATCCGGTTGCCCCAAATAATAATGCTGTTTTGTTAGGACTCATAATTTGCACTTAATTTTGACATCTAATTTAAACATTACACTGCGGTCTACGTTACAAAATTATGGATAAGTACCAACAAAAATTTGACAAAGGAGTAGCGTTTTTAAAAGCTGGAAATCTCGATAAATCGCTGAATATATTCAATGAATTAATAAAAGCAGATCCTACTAACGGAGATTTTTGGAGCGAAAGAGGAGTTGTCTATTTTCATTTGACAAAGAAGAAACAATCCTTAGCAGACATGGATGAAGCAGTTCGATTACAGCCATTAAAACCATATCGCTATTCTAGCAGAGCCTATATTCGCGGTCATTTTAAGTTAACCCAAGAAGCGATTGCAGATTATGAAAAAGCAATTGAATTAGATCCAGAAGATGCAGTGGCTCAAAATAATTTAGGAATGTTGCAGGAACAATTGGGTTATAAAAATGAAGCTAAAAAGCGTTTCGAAATTGCAGATGACCTAATGGAAAACCCAAAAGGGAATACGGACGTAGGAATTCAGGGTGAGCCATTAGAGGCACGAAACATTCAACGAGAAATAAACGAAGCCAAAAAGAATGAAAGCCTTTGGAATGAGCTAAAATCATTAAAATCAAAAGAAGGCAGAGCTTCTTTTGGAAAATTTGTTAAGTCAGGGTTTAAAAATACCTAAATCAAAGCGTTTTCATTTCTTCTTTTAACGCACTAATTAAATCATCTGTAGCTTTCATCAAAGGCATTCTAACTTCATCACCACAAACCCCTTGTAATTTCAATGCTGCCTTCACTCCTGCAGGGTTTCCTTCTGCAAAAAGCAAATTTGTAAAATCTAATGATTTATAATGAAGTGCTCTCGCCTTTTCATTTTCTGAATTCAAACTCAGGCTAACTACATTTGAAGTTAGTTTAGGTTGAGAATTGGCTAAAACTGAAATTACCCCTGCTCCACCACAAGCAATAATTGGAAAATTCAAAGCATCTTCTCCAGAAATAACCAAAAAGCTAGAAGGTTTCTCTTTTATTATTTCCATCACCTGGTTCAAATCCCCTGAAGCTTCTTTCATCGCAACAATATTTTCGAAATCATAAGCTAAACGCAAGGTCGTTTGGGCCGTCATATTAGAGGCAGTTCTACCCGGAACATTGTACAAAACTAAAGGCAAAGGAGAATGTTCTGCCAAAATTTTGTAATGCTGATAAATACCTTCTTGTGTTGGTTTATTGTAATAAGGACTAGCAGATAAAATAGCATCAACGCCCACCAAATCAACTCTCTCAAATTCTTCAACTATCGCTGCTGTATTGTTCCCGCCAATTCCTACAACTATAGGCAGCCTACCATTGTTTACCTCTTTCACATGAGCCAATACTTGGTCTTTTTCTACAGTATTCAAAGTCGCTGTTTCTCCCGTTGTTCCTAAAACCACTAGATAGTCTAAACCACCTTCAATCACATGATTTACCACGTTTGACAACCCATTAAAATCAATTGCTCCATCTGCTAAAAAAGGAGTTACTAGAGCAACGCCAGTGCCTTTAATCTTATCCATGTTTACTTTTTATTTATCATTTTTAAATAGGTCGTTGTTTGACTTAGAAAATAATCAAGTTCATTATTTTCTGTGCTAATTGTTAAGTCGCAAATATCTTTCTGATACCCTCTAGACCTCCCAATTTTAAAATTAGCATTCGATAAAGTAGAAATTACTTTCAAACTAAAAGTTGAGTCAAAATTCAAATCAATCATCAGATGATAATCCTTTGCTATCATTTTCAAAACACGATTATCATTTGGAAACCCAAGTCTATTTATACACTTCTTATCGTAATAAACATACCCTAACTCATCTTGTGGTCGTTGGTCTTCTTTTCCCTTCAACTTATAAAACCCTATCGTGTCAACTTTTACACCTTCCTCTTTTAAAAATCGAGCATAATCTCGTACTTTTTTTTCAAAAGAAGCATTGCTCGCATTGTAAACCAATATGGCGGACTTAGCTGTTGCTAAATTAATAGCACCTACTTTTCGTTTTACCTTTTTCAGCTTTTGAGCTAAATATTTATCTGCAATAAACTGTATCATTTCAAGTGAATATCTTTCACCATTACTTTTCCTGCTTTTTCGTTCAATCTTTGAATTAAGTCAGTTTTCACGTAGCTTAATTCTTGACGTAAAGTTGAAGAATCAAGTTGAACAAACAATACACCCTTGTTAAAATATATTTCTTTTGTGTGATTAGCAATCATCTTTCCAACCATTTCTTCCCAACTTTTCACCAAACTCATTTCATCAAGCTTATCGCTCAAACCATATGAACGCAGCATTTTATCAACCAATAACTTGAGTGGTTTTTCTTCCTCTTTAGACATCTCTAACCTCCCCTTTTTCAATTGCGAATGCTTTAAATTCTACTTTCAACTTTTTAAATAAACCCGGTAAACGATCTAAATGTGTGTCTGAAATAAAAACTTGACCGAACCAATCCTTTTGTACTACCTCCATTAATTTAGCTACTCTTTCTTCGTCCAACTTATCATAGATGTCATCTAATAACAGAATTGGAGCATTCTTTTTATGATCTTTTAAAAATTCTGCTTGAGCCAATTTTAGTGACAGCAGAAAGGTTTTTTGCTGACCTTGAGAACCAAATTTCTTTAAAGGCTTATCGCCCAAGTTGAAACCTAAATCATCTTTATGAACCCCTTTTGTTGTATAAGTAAGCCTTCTGTCCTTATCTCTTGAAAGTAACATGTTATCCGAAAATGAAAGTTCATTTAACTGTGATATGTAATTTAAACTTACAACTTCTTTGTTACTGCTAATAAATTGATAGTGTTTTTGAAATAACGGAAGGAACTCTTCAATGAATTGCTTTCGTGCTTCGTACACAGGATTACCATACTTCATCAATTGATCATCCCAAATGACTAGACTTTCCTCGTCAAATCGTCTAATCTCCATGAATTTTTTCAACAGTCTGTTTCGTTGAGAAAGTGCTTTATTGTATTGAATGAGATCATCTAAATATCTCCTATTGTATTGAGATATAATTAGATCTAGGAATTTTCTCCGAACTTCACTACCTTCTATAATTAAAAGTGAATCGGATGGAGAAATCATGACCAATGGAATAAGTCCAATGTGGTCAGCAATTCGCTCATAAACTTTTTTGTTTCGTTTTACCTGCTTCTTTTGACCTTTTTTTAAGCCAATGTGTATCTTTTCTTTTTCGTCCTCTCTATTAAACTCACCGGTTAAGGTCATAAATGCTTCTTCATCTCTGATTAGTTGCGAATCAATTGGATTAAAGAAACTTTTACTGAAAGATAGGTAGTAAATAGCATCCAAGAGGTTGGTTTTACCTTGACCGTTATTACCTAAAAAACAGTTTATATGAGGCGAAAGCGAAACACTTGTTTCCTCATAATTCTTAAAGTTTAACAGTTGTAATTTTTCTAGATACATTGCTCTACAAAAATACCTAAAGCTATTGCTAAAATTGCCAAAAAAAATTAATTTGAATTGAGTGAAAAAAGCCTATTTTTGCCGATTCGTAAAAAGAACAAAAGATGGCCAAACATACAGAAGAAAACGAAGATTTAATTGTAGACGTTCAAGAGGTATACAGTAAAACAGAAACTTTCATTGACGATAACAAGAACATACTTACTTCAGTAATTATTGGTTTAATCGTTGTAGTTGCAGGATACTTTGCATATAACAGTCTTTATTTAGGCCCGTTAGAAGATGAAGCAAGAGAAGAAATGTTTATGGCTGAGAAATATTTCAGATTAGATTCTTTCAACCTAGCAATTGATGGTAGAGCGGACTTTGCAGGATTTATTGAAATCTCTGAGAAATATGGAAGTACAAAAGCCGGAGATTTAGCAAACTACTATTTAGGAATGTCTTTTCTAAATGTTGGCGAATTTAAATCTGCAATTGACGCTTTAAATGAATTTGATGGCGATGATGAGATTCTTGCTACTTTAGCTATTGGAGCAAAAGGAGATGCTTTACTTGAACTTGAAAACACTGAGAAAGCAATTGATCAGTACGAAAAAGCTGCCAATAGAAAAACAAACGATTTTACAACTCCTCTATTTTTAATGAAGGCTGCTAGAGCTCAAGAAATGAATGGAGATTACAAATCTGCTGCTGAGAATTATAACATGATAAAAGATGACTTCAAAGCTTCACCTGAAGCAAGCGAAATTGATAAATTTATTGCTAGAGCAGAAGCTCAATTATAAGAATGGCAACTGAAGGAAATAATCTTTCTGAATACGATTTTAACACCGTTCCCAATGGCTCAGCAATGACATTGGGAATTGTTGTTTCTGAATGGAACGACAAAATTACGTTGGGTCTTTTAAAAGGTGCTAAAGACACTTTGTTAAAGCACGGTGTAAACGAATCGAATATCTATATTCACTTTGTGCCAGGTGCTTTCGAATTACCGTTAGGAGCTCAGCTAATTTTAGAAAACCAAGCAGTAGATGCAGTTATTTGCCTAGGCTGCGTAATACAAGGAGAGACTAAGCACTTCGATTTTGTATGCGAAGGAGTTACTCAAGGCATCAAGGATGTGACTTTAAAATACAATGCTCCCGTTATTTTTGGAGTATTAACAGATAATACCGAACAGCAAAGTATTGACCGTAGTGGCGGAAGATTAGGCAACAAAGGAGACGAAGCTGCAGTCACAGCCATTAAAATGGTTGATTTAAAGAATCGTTTAGGGAAATAAGCAAAATTTTAAATTATGAATCTGGGAATTTCGAATTGCTAGACTAAAAACTCATAATACACTTATGAAAATAATGTGTACCGATTTTCAATTTCTTCGTAATTCGTCATTCAAAAATTTGAAATTCTTCAATTTATTCCACTTTCGTTTTTACTTTTTCCCAGGTCTTTATTTGCCAATTAGTGGTTGCAATGCAAAGTAAATTGTGATTAACGTCATGTACTTCTATTGTGCATTTCTTATATACTAATCCCTCTGACTCCAATGGTTGCAATACGTGAGTATTAAAATCGTTTTCATTAATCGCAAAGGTTGCATAAGCTTCTGTTTTACCTTGGTATTTGTAACTCACCTCCATCGATTCCATAATTAATCGGTAGTTTTTCATTCCTAATTTGTGTAACAACAAAAAACCTGAGCAATACTCTGCAGCAGTTGCTAAACAACAAGCATGAATTCCTTTCAAATGATTTTGGTTAATTCTCCAATATGGAATTTTTACCTTTACTTCGTTATTCGCAATGTGGACAATCTTTAAACCATGGGGTCGATTAAATGGAATGAAACGTTGAAGTAGAAAATTTAGTTTAGTTCTTCCCCAACTTGACTTCTTAGCACTTTGAATCAATTTATCAATGTTCATAATTTGAAGTATATTTATTCAAATCTATAGAATGAAAACGAAAGAAAAACTAATTCTAAAAGAAAAGATAGAAAAAGAGATTAAAAAATTGCACCAAGAAATGCAAGATTTGAAGGAAATGGTAAAACCAATTTCACCTGAAAATGCAATTGGAAGAATAAGCAGAATGGACGCTATCAATAATAAAAGCGTAAATGAAGCAACTTTGCGAAAGGCAAGCCTAAGATTTGACGATTTAAAACAAGCTTTACAAAAAATTGACAGTGCTGAGTTTGGGATATGTATGCGATGCAGTGAGATAATTCCAATGGGTCGTTTGTTATTGCGCCCTCAAAGTAAATCTTGCGTAAAATGTGCACATTAGCAGTCGATATTTTAGGTTAACTTTTATGATAAACTTACTTTTGCGCGAAATTATTTTTTAATTAAAAAAGAGCATATGTCTCAAGCGGAAAAAGGAAATAAAGTAAAAGTTCATTACACAGGAACATTAACTGACGAAACTATTTTTGATAGTTCAAGACAACGAGAACCAATTGAATTTGAAGTTGGAGCAGGACAAATGATTGCTGGTTTTGATGCAGCAGTTGAAGGTATGAAAGTAGGTGATAGTAAAAAGGTAAACATTCCTGCTACTGAAGCTTATGGGCCAAAAAGCGAAGAGGCAATAATTAAAGTTGCTAAAGATCAATTACCTAAAGAAATGAATCCTGAAATTGGAATGCAATTAGAAGCAACCGGGGAAGATGGAAGAACTCAGGTGTTAGTTGTTGCGGAAGTAATGGAAAACGAAGTTATGTTAGATGCAAATCATCCGTTAGCCGGAAAAGATTTAACCTTTGACATTGAAATGATGGAAATTAACTAAGCTTAGTATTTTATATTACGAGCCCTTTCATTTATGAAAGGGCTTTTTTTATGCTATTTTTTTTGACTCTTCACTGAGTTCTCTAATTAATAGTTTCAAACTTATTAATTCTTTAAATGCATGCTGTAATTTTTCCAATCGGATTAAACCAAGTAATTCTTTGGCTTTTTCCTCAAGAGCGGTAATTCCAAAACTCAAAGCACTGCCCTTAATTTTGTGTAATACTTCTAAACTAAATTTGTAATCAGCTGAATTAAATGCTGCTTCAAACGCATTTAAATCCTCAGTAATTTCACTTACAAAAATTGGGATCAACTTTCTTAATTCAACAGAATTTAATCTTGGATTATTAAAGTGACTACTCATGTAGGCACTTATAAATTTGTTGATATAATAATTTTAACTTGCTTCATCGACAAAGGCTTTATTAAATAATTAGAAACAAAAGGAAACTCTCCAATTCGCTTTTTATCATCAGGATTCATTGAAGTAGTCAGTAATATTACATTCAATTTGTCTTTGTAAGAAAACTCAATACTATTTAAATATTCAAGAAATTCAATGCCATTAAAAACCGGCATCTTCAAATCCAACAAAACCAAGTCCGGCAACTTTTCGCTATCAGGATTCTCTATGATAGCTAAGGCCTCTTTTCCATTTTTTGCGGTTAAAATTTCAACATTTTCTATGTTTTGACGAAAAAAATAGGAATTCATTTCATTAATAGCCTCGCTATCATCAATTAATAATATTTTAGTTTTAGAGTCAATCAAAATACTCTTCTAATATATTAACAATATCTTCTTTTTCAAGTGGTTTTCTAATGTGTTCTAATACCCCGACAGTCTTGAATTGCTTGCACTTTTCAAAATTATCTGCATCTAAAAAATCGCTAACAATTGCTAGTACTGTCTTCCAGTTATTGGTTGCTTCTAACGGAAGTTTCGCATATTCCTCAAGAAACATAAACCCATCCATTTGAGGCATTGCTATGTCTAATAATATCAAACTAGGATTAGGATAATTAAACTGCTTTCCTCCTCTCAAATACTCTAACGCTTGGTTCGCACTATTTATTAAAACAATGTTTTCAGCAATATCCAATTCTTCAACTAGAATTCTATTGTATTGATTTGAAGATATGCTATCATCAATTAACAGTACATTCTTAAATTTTTCCATTCGTTTCTGTTTCTAATTCCTAAAGAATTATTGTGAAAGTTGTACCTATGCCTAATTTGCTTTGAACTTCCATTTTCCCTCCAAGATTTTCAATCATTTTAGATGATAAATATAACCCAATCCCATTTCCTTCTACATGATCGTGAATACGATGAAACATTTTAAATAACTTTATCTTGTCTCTAGCCATGTCAATCCCCAACCCATTGTCAGTAATTCGCAATTCAACGCCGATTTCAATTTTCCTAATTTCAATATCAATTTTAACTTTTTGATTGTGTTTTCTATACTTTATTGCGTTCCCAATCAAATTGTCTATAGTTGTTTCTAAGTATAATTCATTAGACTGAATTTCAAAATCTTCATCCGACTTGATAGTAAATTTCTCAATTTTAGATGTTTGCTCATAAGATAATTTTTCATAAATCTTACTTACTAACTTAGACAAATCTATTGAAGAATATTCCGCCGATTTTGTGCTTTTTATTTTAGCAATATCAATGATATTCTGGATTTTTGTCTCGGCGTTGTCGACTGAATTTGAAATCCAATGGATGGAACGATCTGCCATTAGGTTTGTGTTCCCAATTTCGTTTTGAATAATTTCCAAATGACCTTTAATATTTGCTAACGGCGATTTCAAATCGTGAGTTGCAATGTACGTAAACTCCTCCAATTCGTCATTTGCCTTGCTCAATTCCGCAGTTCGATCTCCTACTCTTTTCTCTAAATCTTGATTACTAGCTTTGAGTTTATTTTCAATATGAACCAACTCTGTGATATCTTTTAAAATAGAATTTGAACGAATTATTTTCCCTTCTTTATTTTTTACCGCAATAGCACTCAGGACCACATCTATTTTTTGGTTATTTTTTGTAATTACTACTAAGCGCTCACTCAAAAGGGTTCCAATCTCTTTGAATTTTTCGAAAGACTCTTTAACCTTTACAAGGGAATCTTTATGATATATCCGAGTTACTTCAGAACCAATTAATTGATTTTTTGAATACCCGAGTTTATCAATTGTAGTTAAATTACATTCAACAATCTTTCTCGTTTCTACATCAACAGAAATCATCATTTCAGGAGCGTAGTCATATAGCTTTTGAAATTTATTCTTGGATTTTTGCAGCTCTTCATTTCTTGCCTTAATTTGATGTTCTAAATTAGAATTCATTTCAGCAATACTATTCTCCCTTTGCAATAATTCATCTAAGGCAATTTTCTCTTCAGTAATGTCTTGAAAAACTCCAAACAATTTAGCAACCTCGCCTTGTTCTTCATGCACTTTCCCAGTAGCCCTTACCCATTTGTGATTTCCCTTAGCTGTGATGATTCCTAATTTTACATCCCACTTCTCTCGTTTCTCAATGGCATCAGAAATAATTTTAGTAATGATTGGTCTTGATAATTCATCGTAAAAATTAATCCCTTCAGAAAGATTAGGAACATAATCAATTGCAACCTCATGGATGGCTCTAGTTTCTTCAGACCAAAAAACTTTTTGAGCTATTAAATCAACTTCCCAATGACCCACTTTAGAAAGTTCTTGAATCTGTTCCAGCAATTGCTTCGCTTTCAACAATTCAAATCCGCTTTCCTGTTTCATAAACACTAATTTTAAATAAAAAACTATGAATTCGTTAAGTTAAGGAAAGAATGCCAACAATTTATGGCGCATTAAAAAAGCCGAATCTATCTTTTAGATTCGGCTTTTCCAATTTTAATTATTTATTTCTTCTAAACGTAACCTACAACTTCATAAATAGTTACCCCTCTTCTACTAATTCGCTCCGCTAAGAAAACATTGCCTAATTGGTAATAAATTGCTCGACCATACATTACTGCTCTTGCCCTGTTTGGCAAAAAGCTGACCCTTGCTCCAAGCGGTATTTGAGTACTTCTAAAACCTCTTTGTCCTTGAACATAGAAGTCCCCTCTGGCAAAAAAATAATCTCTGCTAACACCTCTAAATCGAATAGCGTTCTGAGGTAAAAAAGAGACTCGATGTCCGTACGCAAACTGGTTAGCTCTTATCACATTTGGCCTTTGAATAACAGGTCCGCAGTTTGCTGGAACTACCACTCTGTTCCTATATGAAAAGCTGACGTTTGAGTTGCCCCTTCGGAAATTGGTATAATGATTTCTATAACCATGATTTGCGAACCTCGAATGAGTTGAGTTCCCTTGTCGTTGATGGTGAACTTGATTTACCCCTTTTCTGATTTGCTGGTGTTCATTCTTTACATTCTGTTGAGCTGTTCCTGGAACAGTTACAACAATCATAAGTAGAAAGAATAAGAAAGGACTTACTTTTTTTAGAATCTTTACTTCCATGATTTCTAGGTTTTAATAATTAATAATTACCTAGGTTAAACCAAAAGTAATGCCAAACATCTATACACTTATATATCCATCAGTTACCCACACAAAACCTTCTTCATTAAAGATAAATTTAGTTGTTCCCGCTTGAACCTTTCTTCAATCGTTTTGCCTTCTTCAAGCTTTCATGAATTATCCATTCCAACTGTCCGTTAGTACTTCGAAATTCGTCAGCAGCCCACTTCTCGACCGCCTTCATTAAGTCTTCATCCAACCTTAATGCAAATGCTTTTTTCTTAGCCATTGGCTATCTACTTTTTTCCATTAGTACAATCAACTGTCCGCCGTGCATTGTAACCGACTTTGCTACCCAACCTTCCAATGCCATTGAATTTAAACGTTCTTCAAAAGTTTTCTCCTTCTCAAAAACACCTTTTCGTAGTATTTTATAATTTGTCATTTTTATTGATTTAAAGTTCCTGTATTTATAACCGGCGAAACATCTTTATCAGCACAAAGCACGGTTAATAAATTACTTACCATGGCGGCTTTCTTATCTTCATCCAGTTGTACAATTTCTCTCTTGCTTAGTTGGTTTATTGCTTCTTCAACCATCCAAACCGCACCCTCAACAATCTTCATTCTTGCAGCTACTATTGCTGTTGCTTGTTGTCTTCTGAGCATTGCACTAGCAATTTCTTGAGCATAAGCTAAGTAGCCAATTCTTGCTTCTAGCACCTCGATCCCAGCAATGAACAGTCTTTCTGAAACTTCCCTTTCCAAGTTGACATTCACTTCTTCCATACCACTTCGAAGAGTCACATCAGATTCATTGTCATCAAAATTATCATATGCGTACATGTTGGCCAATTTCCTAACAGCAGCATCTGTTTGAACTCTTACAAAATTTTCAAATATGTCTACTTCGAAAGCAGCTTTGTACGTATCCTTTACCCTCCAAACTAAAATAACGCTAATGTTTATTGGGTTACCCAATTTATCATTTACTTTTAATCGTTCACTGTCAAAGTTTCTAGCTCTCAATGAAATTCCTTTTCTAACATAAAAAGGATTCACCCAATAAAAACCATGTTCTTTTACCGTTCCCTTGTACTCTCCAAACAGTGTCATTACTCTGGAACCATTTGGATACACAAAGAAAAAACCAATGCTTAGAAAAATTGCGAGAACAAATGCAATTATAAACCAAGGTGATTTAAAAAGGACTATACCTGCAATTCCACCTACGATTAAGGCAAGTACTATTAGTATCATTGAATAACCTGAAGCAGGTTTCATTTCTTTTTCTTTTGTCATTTTATTTTGTTTTAGTTGATATTATTTTGATATCACAATAATACTACATTTTAATCCAAGAGAAATAAAAATTAGGATGAACGGTAATTTTTGATAATTAAATCGATGGACTATTTAGCCAATGCGCAAAAGGGTCATGTATATATCTGTCTCTTATACACATCTCCGAGCCCACGAGACAGGCAGAAATCTC
>CAJXRL010000041.1 GCA_913059105.1 uncultured Flavobacteriales bacterium | reverse complement strand
TGATTGAAATCCATGACATACTCATCGTTGTTATTTTCAAATTCAGCTTCTGAATTGTTGGGTGCGCCCAATATTCGTGCATCTCGGTCAACCCCATTTTCAGATTGAAGAGCACCGTTATTTGTGCTTGTCGTGCCCGAGCTTGTGAATCCATTACTACATCCATCTCCATCAAATTCTAAATAATCTGGAGTTCCACTGACATCTGCATCTGGTATTTCCGAAATTGTGGCAATTCCATCTTCGTCATCATCCGTATCTCTCCAATCTCTTTCACCATCACCATCAAAATCTTGAACCGCGACATTCGATCCGCAAATTCCATTGTTTACGACAATGGTTATAATTGGATCTACTTCCGCCGTTCTTGTATTGCCTGCAGGTCCAGAAAAAACAATAGCAATATTATTTCCTCTGACCCACGCTCCTTGATTTACTATTTCTTGAATAATAAGACTAATGTCAACTGTTCGCTGATCAAGACCAATCTCTCCAACGGCATTCCAATCTGCAGGAGACCAGGTTTCACTCCGAGCAGTTAGCGTACGAGCTGAAATGTTAGAATTTGCAGTTGTAAAGGCCGGAGCATTTGCAATTAATTCCCCATTAATGGTAATTGTAACAGCCCCGGTTTCGACCTCATCTGTTTCAAATTGAATATAAGTTGAATTCACCGTTTCCCCCTGACCTACATTAACATTTGGAAAATAAAGACCTACAAGCTGTCTCCCTCCGTTAAAAGCATCTGTAACAAACTCTAAATCACTACTCGTAATATACATACTCCCATCAGAGAACGTTTCTTCACCATAATCTCCACCGGTAGAAAATGCACTATTCCCACAATCCCCATCAAAGGCATCATCTAAGCCATTTTGATTTGCATCTAAGCCTGATAAAGTCACATCAACTACTCCATCGCTATTTGCATCGTTTCCTTCAATTACATCTGTTACACCGTCATTGTCTGAGTCTGAATCTTGATAATCTGGAGTTCCATCACCATCGCGGTCATAAGGCGTAATAGGTGTGTTAAATGTAGAGATATCCCAAAAATCAATTATTCCGTCGTCATCAGAATCCAATATAAGGCTTGGAAAACGGTAATTTGCAGTACTCAATCCTTCTCGAGTATCGTCTATCCCATCTGAATCTGAGTCGATATCAATATAATCTGGAAGAAGTGTTAACGCCGAAATACCTTCAAAAGCTGCATCTGTATTTGGAATAGCTAAACCCGTTGTTTCTAGTAAATCTGAATAACCATTATTATTTACATCCGTGTCTCCATCAACTTGCCCATCTCCATCAACATCAACTCCACCAGCTTCTAAAAGATCTAAAATTCCATCGTTGTCTGAATCCAAATCTCGGTAATCCTTTCTTCCTTCTCCATCGCTATCTGGATTTATGGCGATCATAATTCCACTTTCTGCAACTGTTTCGATAGCATCTACTATTCCATTAACTCCAACCGCTCCATCTATATTCCCATTAATTGCATTATAGCCCGCCGGTTGAATTCCAGCATTAGCTTCGATTGCATCAGGAATTCCGTCATCATCAGAATCTCGATCAATATAGTCTGGAATGCCATCGTCATCAAAGTCTTCCGTTCCTTCTACATCATCTCTAATTCCATCATTGTCTGAGTCTAAATCACATTGGTTTGCAACGCCATCACCATCTGAATCAACTATTCCTTCAAAAAAATCTGGTAATCCATCTCCATCACAATCTGGGCCTGTGGCTAATCCAAAATTATTATTGGCGTCGGTTTCAGCAAAATTCACAGCATCTGTAAATGAAATAGCCTCAACATTATCTGTCGTTAATGAAAAAGAAGCAGGATATGAAGAAAATTGCGTGCTGGTTAAAAGACTTCCTGTTGAAGCATACAAAAATGAATAATCTCCATTTACATCTGATAAGGTAGATTGAACCCTTGTATCTTCAGGATCAACCATTCCATCATTGTTGTTGTCTATGTATAGATAAACTCTAACATTGGCTATCCCAGGCTCTCCGCCATCTTCAACTCCATTAAAGTTTAGGTCATCATAAACGGTGCCTGAACCTGTATTCGCATCTGCCACCAAAGAAGCCAATGCCTCAACGTCAGAACCAAACCCTGCAAAAGTGATGAAGTTGCTCACAACTCCTGTCGTAAGATTTATTTCCCCTAATCGGTTATTACCATCCCCCTCGGAACCGTACAATTGACCATTGTTACTAAACGCTAAGCCTTCAACATCATCTTCAGAAAGATTGGCAACAAAAGTAAATACGCCAGTGTACTTGTTAATTTCTACTAGTACATTGTTGACACCATTATCATTGGATGAAGCATAAATTTTTCCGGTTCCAGGATCAACTGCTAAATCATCAGCATCCACATCAATACCTGTTCCTGAAATTACCAAATAATCAATTCCCGATCCAAAAGCATTAGCAACAAATAAACCGGTAGTAACATCAATTTGAAATAGCAAATCAGGTGTTGCTCCATTTTTCCTTTCTATGGCCCACATTTTAAACGTTTGCCCATCGAGCATTAAACCATCAACATCATCCAGATCTTGGGGCCCTGAAGAACCATTTGCTGTTCCCCCTCCATCAATTTCTCCAATAGCTGTATATGCTCCGGTTGTAATGTTTAGCGTTCCAAAATCACCCCCGTTTGCTGCAAACAATTGATTTGCTCCGGGGATAGGATAAAATGCTATGGCTTCAATATTCGTTGCACCAGTTGTTGGTCCGATAAGAACTTTTACACCCGTTACTCTATTAATTGAGAAAAGTTGATTTGTTCCGTCAGAAACATAATAGAATATATCGGGGTTTGCTGCATTTGCGAAATTAGAAAAGAGCGCAATCAACAACAGAGATGAGAAAAAGTATTTCATTAAAGTTCTAGTAGCTATTAACGCTCAAATTTAATAAAAGTTGAGTTATTATTTAAAGGATGGCCTAAATTTATTGCAGGGCATCTTATGACCAGTTGTACGAATGTTATTAAATTTAGTTACAAACAATTAGCGAAACAATTCACAAAGAACTGAAGCACTTCTGACAACTATTAAGTTACTGAAAGCAAACACCTTATACTCATCTCAACTACAAATAGTCAACTAATTGTTTCGATATTTTTTTAAAATACCGTTTTTTAGCATAAGAAGAAACCCAGCTAATGCCTTGAACTGAATTAGAAAAAAAGATTTCTTCGGCTTGTTCTAAGTCTGACAATTTTAGAGATGCCTGCTTTACTTCATAACCAAGGTGCATTAGTTTATTGACAACTACCCTTCTCATAACTCCATCAATTGCTCCATGTTTCAAATGTGGAGTATAAACGTTCTTACCTTCTGTGATAAACAAATTAGACGAAGTCCCTTCAACTAAATAGCCTTTGGTGTCCTGCAAAATAAGCTCATCAAATATAGACTCGTCTTTCTCTTTCGCGGCCATTACATATTGGATTGCATTGAGTGTTTTAAGTCCAGAAAATTGAGAAGGAAAAATAGTTACTTTCTGAGAAACGCCCAATTTATAGCCGACTCGATTTAACAAATAACCATCATCAGAGACCCTGTCTGTTTCCAGATAAAAGAAGACTTGATTTGATTCAGGGGCATATTTTCCTAATCCAGATCGTTGCGCAATAATTCTAAGAATTGCTCCTCTCTCAATTTCATTTTTAATTAATAACTGGTCAATACAAACTTTTAAGATTTCTACATCTCCTTTAGAACAATTGATTTCCAACGCATTTAATCCCTTTTGCATTCTTTCGAGATGAAAATCAAGGTATTTCACCTTTCCTGAAACAACTCGAACTGATTCAAAAACGCCATCGCCAAATTTCATCGCACGATTTAGCCTAAATATTGGGTTATTTTCCTCGTAAAATTTATTGTCGTAACATACGTAGTTGGATACCATGCTTAAAAGTTTAAGAGATAAGTAATTTGATCAATGAACGCAGAAAGCGACTTCGGAACAGTAATTAACGTGAAAGCAATTCCAAACAACGCGCCGGTAATGTGCGCATCGTGGTTGATGTTTGAGGTATTTTTTCTTGATTGGTAATGTTCATATGCTAAGTACCCTAATCCAACTACAATTGCAGGAATTGGAATCGGAATAAACATTAAATTCAAACTTGTTGAGGGACTGAAAATAATAAAAGAGAATAGAACTGCCGAAACCGCTCCAGAAGCTCCAATAGAATGGTAGCTTGGATTATTTTTCTCTTTTTTATAGGTAGGCAAAACAGCAAAGACAATGCCCCCCAAATACAACAAGACAAAGTAGAAAATTCCAGTATTCCCTAAATAACTTTCAAAATTAGATTGTGCCGCTCCACCAAATACATACAGAACATACATGTTAAAAAACAAATGCGTCCAGTCTGCATGCAAAAACGCATGTGAAACAAACCGGTAATACTCCTTTCGCTCATCAACAGTATAGGGAGAAAAATCGAATCGATAAAAGAAATCTTTATTGCTAAAAGCTGGAATGGATACCAGACAAGTGACAACGATAATAATTATTGCGATCATAATTGATTAAAAAAGCTCGTCAAATAAAGATGGGGCGTCAGGAGAATCCTTTTTATCCGGTTTTTTAGTAGCTGGTTTTGGCTTCGGAGATTCCTTATTCGGTTTCTCCAACTCTTTTGATTTCTTTACTTCGAGTTCTTTCTCGGGTTCCACAACTGACTCCTCAATTTCTAAAGGAATAGAAGTTGGTTCATCCAAGTCTTTTAAGACTTTACGAGGTTCAGGTTGAATTTCAGTCTCCTCATCTTCCTCTTCTTCAGAGTCCCCATCCTCTTCAACATCTTCTAAATCATCCGGAATGTGTTCTTCGTTTAGCTCATTATCAACTTCTTCTTCTTTTGCTTCTGGCTCTGGTTCTGGGTAATAATTTTTTTCAAATTCCTCGACGCTAATTTTAACAATATCAGCCGCTTGTTCGCCAACTATTCTATCTATTGCCTTTACCTTGTCGTAACTCAGTTTATTCCCAAGGGCCTTCATTCCTTTTACAGAAATAAAATCCAATAGGTTGATCTGTTCATTCTCTTTCGCATCTTTTCCTCGCAGTTTTGCAAAAGAAATATCAATCACCGTATGATGATCTGTTGAGACCAATTCCAACAAACTCTTTTCGTGCTCTGTAATGAACAGAGTTTTTTTGTCCGTATCATCCACTAAGAAACGTTTCACATAGAAATCTTCCTTTTCTCCATCAAAATGGATAGCCGTAATTGGTTTTAGCGGATTCCACTTTTCAATCACAATTAAATCATCGTCAAAATGGTTGGTAATTGCAGTGTTAATCAACTTATAATGACCTGACTGTGTAATGGTCAAAATCTTATCATCTGCCTTAAACTGACCCAACAATTCTCCTCTACCGTCAGTATTTAAACGCTGTACTGCATCGTCGAACCAAATTTTACGAGCACTTAGGGTAGATGTGCCAGCCTCTTTCAACTTGATTTTACTTACCACGTTTTTGTTCAAGGTATTGCCTTTTGCTGCTCTTCCTTTAATGGCTAAATCAGAAAAGTCAAAATCAAATTTCAATTTCTTGAGCTTTGCTTTAGGTCTCAATACAACTTGCACCACCTCAGCCTCTCCATTCGGATTTGCAGAGAAATACAGCACCTTAGAACCTGGAGTTCCTGCCGTTAAATCATATTCTTTGTCTCTTGTAATGGAGGTTACCGGAAAGCGTTTTACCATCGTTTTTCCTGCTTTGCCATCCTGGTAAATCAGGTTGTATGTGGTTCGTTTATCCCCTTTTTTCCAAACACTAACGTGAGTAATATTCTTCCCAACAAACGACTTCGACTGTATCTTTTGCACCATCATTTTACCGTCTTCTCGGAAAACAATAACATCATCAATGTCAGAACAATCTGCTACAAAATCAGATTCTGTTTTCTTTAATCCATGGCCGATAAATCCTTCCGCCATGTTCACGTACAACTTCGCATTCGCCACCGCAACTTTTGTTGCATCAATGGTTTCGAACGACTTAATTTCTGTTTTACGCTCCCTGCCTTTCCCGTGCTTATTTTTAATTCTTTTGAAATAGTCAATTGCAAACTCTGTCAAATTTGCTAAGTTGACATTGATCTCTTCAATCTCTTCTTCAATACGTTTAATTAGTTCATCCGCCTTAAAGCTATCAAACTTCGAAATACGCTTGATTCGAATCTCTAACAAACGATTAACATCGTCGCCCGTAACTTCTCGCAGTAAATGTTTGGTGTATGGTTTTAATCCATCAAACACAGCCTTGATCACACCTTCCAGTGTCTCTTGCTCTTCAATGTCTCGGTAGATCTTATTTTCAATAAAGATTTTCTCTAGAGAAGAAAAGTGCCATTGCTCTTGTAATTCAGCTTTACGAATCTCCAATTCTCTTTTAAGCAGCTCCTTTGTTTCGTCTGTACAAATCTTTAAGATGTTGTTAACCCCCATAAAATGAGGTTTGTCATCTTGAATAACACACGAGTTCGGAGAGACAGAAACTTCACAACCAGTAAAAGCATACAAGGCATCTATCGTTTTATCTGGCGATACATTTGGCGGTAGGTGAATTAAAATTTCGACGTTTTCTGACGTATTGTCTTCAATTTTCTTGATTTTAATTTTACCCTTATCGTTTGCTTTAATGATGGTATCAATCAGCGAAGTAGTTGTTGAACCAAAGGGCAATTCGGTAACAATCAGCGTCTTTTTATCCAACTGAGCCACCTTTGCTCTCACTCGAATTCTACCACCCCTCAAACCGTCATTGTAGTTCGAGAAGTCGGCCATACCGCCAGTTAAAAAATCTGGTAGAATGTTGGTTTTTTTGCCTTTTAAAATGGCAATAGAAGCGTCAATTAATTCATTAAAGTTGTGCGGCAATATTTTACACGCCAACCCAACTGCAATACCTTCAACTCCTTGCGTTAACAATAACGGAAACTTCATCGGTAAAGTAATCGGCTCTTTCCCACGACTATCGTAAGAGCTTGCCCAATAGGTTGTTTTGGCGTTAAACGCTACATCCAATGCAAATTTTGACAATCGGACTTCAATGTATCTTGGTGCTGCTGCACGATCTCCTGTTAAAATATTCCCCCAGTTTCCTTGGCAGTCCAACATCAAATCTTTCTGTCCAACCTGAACCATGGCATCGCCAATGGAAGCATCACCGTGTGGGTGATATTTCATAGTATTGCCAATTACGTTGGCAACCTTGTGGTATCGGCCATCATCTAATTCCTTAAGTGAGTGAAATATACGACGTTGCACCGGCTTTAAGCCATCGTTCACATGCGGAACAGCTCTCTCCAAAATCACATACGACGCATAGTCCAAAAACCACTCGTTATACATTCCCGAAACCTGAATTACATTCTCCAGACCTTCAGAAACCTCGTTGGTCTCATCTGCCCCCTCTTGGTTCTGTGATTCTGGATTTTGCGCTTCTTCGTTTTTATTTTCGTCTTCGTTTTCTGCCATGCTAATTCTTGTTAGGCTGCTGCCTCTTCTTCTTCAATGTCTATTTCTACTTTCAAGTTTTCAATAATGAATTCTTGTCGGTCTGGGGTGTTTTTGCCCATGTAAAAACTCAATAAATCTGCGATCGATTCTTTCCCAATCACCACTGGTTCTAATCGCATATCTTCGCCAATAAAGTTTTTAAACTCATCTGGCGAAATCTCTCCCAATCCCTTAAATCGAGTAATTTCTGCTTTGCCCTTTAACGCAGATATTGCTTCATGTTTCTCTTGTTGAGAATAGCAATAAAACGTCTGTTTCTTGTCTCTTACTCGAAACAATGGAGTTGACAAAACTGACAGGTGACCGTTTTTTACCAAGTCGGGAAAAAACTGTAAAAAGAAAGTAATCAACAACAAACGAATGTGCATTCCATCGACATCCGCATCTGTTGCCAATACTACTTTATTGTATCGTAAATCGTCTAAGCCATCTTCAATACTTAAGGCGGCTTGCAACAGATTAAACTCTTCGTTTTCGTAAACAATCTTTTTGGTTAATCCAAAAGAATTCAACGGCTTACCTTTTAAACTAAATACCGCTTGCGTATTTACGTCTCTTACTTTTGTAATGGAACCAGATGCTGAATCTCCCTCTGTAATAAACAAGGTCGTCTCCTCTCTTCTCGCTTTCTTTTCTTCATTGAAATGCACCCTGCAATCTCTTAATTTACGGTTGTGCAACGAAACTTCTTTTGCTCTTTTTCGAGCTAATTTTTTAATGCCTGCTAAATCCTTGCGCTCTCTTTCAGATTGCAAGATCTTACTTTGTAAAGCATTAGCAGTTTTAGGATTCTTGTGCAAGAAATTATCCAAATGCTTTTTCAAGAAATCCATCACAAAAGCCCGCATCGAAGGGCCGTCTGGACCTACATCGTTCGAACCTAATTTCGTTTTGGTTTGCGATTCAAAAACAGGCTCCATTACTTTCACCGCAATGGCAGCAACTATGGATGAACGAATGTCAATCGCATCGTAATCTTTTTGAAAGTGATCTCTAATGGTTTTTACCACCGCCTCTCTAAACGCACCTTGATGCGTGCCTCCTTGTGTGGTGTGCTGGCCGTTTACAAAAGAATAATACTCCTCCCCGTAAGAATTGGTGTGAGTAATTGCCACTTCAATGTCCTCTCCTTCCAAGTGAATAATTGGGTAAAGAGGCGTATCGCTCATGTTCTTTTCCAACAAATCATACAATCCTCTTTCAGAATGGTATTTTTCTCCGTTAAAAATGATCGTCAACCCTCTGTTCAGGTACACGTAATTCCACAGCATGCGTTCAATGTGCTGTGTTCTAAAATGGTAATCCTTAAATATTTCTTCGTCAGGCGTAAAAACTACTTTCGTTCCTTTCCTTCTTGTACTTGCTTCAATCGGGCCATCAAGCGTCAACTCTCCTCTAGAGAATTCAGCAATTTTTGTTTTATCGTCTCTGTTCGATTCAATTTTGAAATAAGCAGAAAGCGCATTTACTGCTTTTGTTCCAACTCCGTTTAATCCTACCGATTTCTTAAAGGCTTTCGAATCGTATTTCCCTCCGGTGTTGATTTTAGAAACCACATCTACCACTTTTCCAAGTGGAACTCCCCTTCCGTAATCTCTAACCTTAACGGTTTTGTCTTTAATGGAAACTTCAATTGTTCGTCCGTTGCCCATCACAAATTCATCGATACAATTATCGAGCACTTCCTTGATTAAAACGTAAATCCCATCATCGTAAGCTGTTCCGTCCCCTAATTTTCCAATGTACATGCCTGGACGCATGCGAATATGCTCCTTCCAATCGAGGGAGCGGATGTTGTCTTCCGTATATTCTGCTTCTTCTGCCATAAAATTGAATGAAGCCTCTAAAATACTTTGAAATGCAAGCCTTTTTGATGAAAGCTCAAGGGACTTTTAAACATGGTTTTTCACATTATTCTAAATATTAAATGAAGAATGTTGATTATGGAATGAAGAATGCCAGCCCGACGAAGGATAACTTAGGAAGGAGGAACACTTGCCCGACCACAGTCGAAAAGCTATCTTTTTAGTTAGAACACCATACCCTCGCTTTATATACTTTATTTCCAGAAGCTATCGGGGCAATTTGCTACTTTTAATTCTCAAACAACGCCATATTTTAAGTGCGCTATGAACGGTTAAAAATTAAATGAAAAATACAATCTACCTTCTTGTTTTATTCTCTTTTGCAAGTTTAAAAAGCGAAGCTCAAACAATACTTGATATTGATAGTAATAGTTACAATACTGTTGTTATAGGAACACAAACTTGGATGCAAGAGAATCTCAAAACGACGCGGTTTAATAATGGCATTTTAATTCCAACAACATCGTTACCCATTTTTAATGACACAACTATGTTATTTCAATGGCCGTACAATGACGATACCACATACATAAATATATACGGTCGTTTGTACACTTGGAATATTGCACGAGGCTCAGACAATGTATGTCCGGTTGGTTGGAAAGTTCCTAATAAATCAGATTGGGATACGTTGAGCAACTTCCTTGGTGGAGATTCTATAGCAGGAGGGAAAATGAAAGAAATAGGAACCGCACATTGGTTGATAACTGACAGCACAGTGGATAACTCAAGTGGTTTTACAGGATTAGGAGGTGGCTTCCGTGGAAACCCAAGTGGATTTAGAAATTTAGGCTCAAACGGTTCTTTTTGGAGTTCCACTCCATTTGGCACAAACGGGATTTATCCAAGAGGTTTTGGTTATTCTCTGTTTTCAAATACTAGCACATTGTCTAGTTCAGTTGCAGTAGGAAATAATGGGAAATCTATTCGATGCATTAAAGAAGTAACAGCAAGTATTGATAATACTTCTTTTAAAAATAAAATTCAACTATTCCCTAACCCGGCAAAAGATAGAGTTATCATCTCTCTCGAAGAACTTAGAAATTATCAACTTTCAATATACGATCTGTTAGGAAAGTCTCTTTACCAGCAGAAGTTAGTAGACAAAATAAATTATTTGGACATTACCTTCTTGCCAAGAGGAACATATTTAATTCAACTTATTGCTGAAGATCATGTTGTTTCATATAAGTTTATAAAACACTAATCAACCTGTTCCATCCTCTTCCCGACTTTACGGCGAATCAACTCTACCTTCACACCCTTTTAATAATTTACCATTCTGAAATTGTTACTTTTAGTATTCGTAGAACTTTACCCTAAATGGGCGTTCTCGACAATATGACAAAAACAGTATGACAATAGAAAATAGCGAACAGACAGATGTTCCTAAAATATTTGATTTATACAGGATAGCTACAAACTATATGAAATCGAAAAATCAAGTTTATTGGCCTGAATTTCCGAAAGAGTTAATCATTAATGAAATAGAAGAAAATAGACAGTGGAAGTTATTGATTGACAATCAAATTGCTTGCATATGGGCAACAGCATTGGATGACAAATTAATTTGGGGAGATAAAAACAATGAACCTTCACTTTATATTCATCGAATTGCTGCAAGCCCAGATTTTAGAGGACAAAACCTAGTGAAAGAATTAATTCTTTGGGCAAATGAGCATGGAAAAAATAAGAATCTTAAGTATATCCGAATGGATACTGTTAGCATAAATAAAGGCTTAATTGGTCATTATGAAAAACTGGGGTTTAATTTTTTAGGTACAAAAGAACTTGAAAATACAGATGGGTTGCCAGATCATTATCAAGCCGGAGATGTATGTTATTTTCAAAAAGAAATAATATGAAAAGAACGTTACAGCTGTGCTTACTCAGTTTATTCTTCACTACTACTGGTTGCTCGCAGTCAAATAACAAAACCGATTTTGTTTCAGTTCAGACCTCTTTTAGACATAGCACAAATAAAGAAAACTGCAATTGGTGCGGAGCTTCAGAAGCATCTGAAAATAGTACATGGCATACCTTCATTGCGCCCAGAGGAGAGCCAGGAGAAAAGCTTATTATTTCAGGTACAGTATATCTTTCTGATGGTAAAACTCCAGCAAAAGATATTATCATTTATGTTTACCATACCAATAAGGAAGGTATTTATCCAAAAAAAGGGAATGAAAAAGGAAATGGAAAATACCATGGATATTTAAGAGGATGGATGAGAACTGATAAAAATGGTAAATATAAATTTGAAACAATTCGTCCTGCTCCATATCATAGTCACGGAGGAGAACCGGCACATATCCATTATACTGTCCAGGGGCCTGATTATCCCGAATATTGGCTTACGGGAATATGGTTTGCCGATGATCCAAGAGTTACAGACAAATACATCAATAATGTTAAGAGAAGTGGAGGATTTTCCAATGTATTAGTATTAAGAAAAGATGAAAACAATGTTTTAAGAGGTGTCAGAAATATTATTCTTGAAAAATTTGAGAAATAAAATCGCTCACGTTCAACGATCTAGTTAATGGTTTTGAGATCTCCTATCCGCTGAGTTTCCCCTAATCCACGAGCAGACCAGGACAAACAAAGGCAGGTACAACCAATTGACAAGTTAACTGAGCCTTCCATTGCTCTTCCATATGCATCGCCCCGACGACAAATGGGAGAAGCTGATACTATTAGTTTTTTAAGAATGTAACTTGTAAAACGCTAAGGTGTTTTAGGAAAATCTTATGAATAAATTTGCACCTTAATCTTATTATGAATTCAGACCACTCCACATTAACTATTGAACGTTACGATGCATCGGAAGATAAATCATTAAAAGCTTTTAGTGCGGCAGATGAACTGATCTTACAACATTGTACTGAGTTGAACTCAAAAAACAAATTCCTAGGCATTTATCATGATCGATTTGGATATTTAAGTTGTCACTTAAATCAATTGAACCCAACATCTGTTTTCACTAACAAAAGCCAGCTAAGCGCCATTGAATTAAATTGCAAAGCCAATCATCTTAATTTTAGCAATTCTTCCGATCCCATTTCTTCTCTTGAAAATAAAATTGGACTAGCACTGCTAAAAGTGCCAAAGTCCTTGGCTTTGTTTGAACTTTACCTTCAACATATTTCTCAAAATTCGACCACCGAAGTACACGTAATTGTTGGTTACATGACAAGACATTTCAGCCCAAAAATGATTGAAATAGCTGAAAAGTATTTTGAAAAAGTTGAACAAAGTAGAGCAGTTAAAAAGGCAAGAACAGCAATTTTAAAAGGCAAAAAAGCACTTGTAGAAGCTAACCTGATAGACTCTTTGGAGTATAACAATCAAACCTACCAGCAGTATTGGGGTGTTTTTTCAGCAAAACATATTGATTATGCCACTCAGTTTTTCCTAACACACATTAAAGCAGGGCACGCTGATAAACACATCTTAGACTTAGCTTCTGGCAATGGAATAATTGCCAACGAACTTTTAAAAAAACTTCCCAATTCGATTGTTCATTTAATGGACGATTCTTTCCTAGCTGTTGAATCTGCAAAATTGAATGTCAAAGGTGAAAATGTACATCATCATTTCGAAAACAACTTCTCTACTTTTAACGATAACACTTTCGATTTAATTGTAACCAACCCACCCTTTCATTTTGAGTATGAAATAAACATTCAAATTCCAATTCAATTGTTTCGTGAATGTTATCGATGTTTGAAACCTGGAGGAAACCTACAAATTGTTGCAAATAACCACCTCAATTACAGCAGTCAATTAAAAGAAATATTTCCAACTATTGAAATAATAGCGCAGAACGATAATTTTGTTGTATTGAAATGTGAGAAAAAGCCAGCTTAATTTGCTTCCCTACTATCGGCGGATAGCCTTGCCCAAACCACATGTCGATTAACCAAGTTCGAGCAGACTTCCATTCCGTAAAAGAATATACAGATATTTACCTTTTAAAAATGATGTAATATGGGCAATACAAGCTGGGTAAAGTTTCTGTTAGCAGTTGGAATTGTTGCCGTACTCAGCGGAGTCTATTTTATAGTGAAGGGAGATTCTGTTGAAGGAATCACAAATATTATCATTGGAGTATTTGTTGTTTTTCTAAGCAGGAAACAAATTAAAGATAACAAGGATAAATAAAGGAGTCGAATGGAACCTAAAATAGAAGTCCTCTATCAAAAGAAATTACTAGGTTCTCATATAACTATGAGCACCGTTCAAAATAAAACAGCTCAACTTTGGGGTGCATTTGTCCCACAAATGAAAAACATTAAAAATAGAGCTTCGGCAGATAAGATTTCCATGCAGCTATACCCTCCTTCCTATTTTGAGCATTTTGATGCTTCAACTAAGTTCGAAAAATGGGCAACAGTTGAAGTAACAGACTTTGAGTTTATTCCGAATGGAATAGAACCCTTCACCTTAGAAGGAGGTCTTTATGCTGTTTTTAGTTATAAAGGCATTAGTTCCGATACGTCCATCTTCCAGTATATTTTTGGTGAATGGCTGCCAAAATCAGCCTATGAAGTAGATAACCGGCCTCACTTTGAAATATTGGGAGAAAAGTACGCCAATAACGATCCCAATTCTGAAGAAGAAATTTGGATTCCAATAACCGGGAAAAGTTAAAATTACAACCCGTTAGCACTATCTTTGTGGCAATACCAACGATAGGTTATATTAAACGTTGGGAGTAATTAAAGAACATGAAAAATACCTTCATCCTATTTGCTTTGATTGTTATGACTGCTTGTGGCAAAGATGACGACAACGGCACTACTGATTTTACTGTACAAAACGATGCTGAGATCAATGCGTACCTAGCTACTAATAATTTAATTGCACAAAATAGTGGTTCAGGCTTGTATTATATCTGTCTCTTATACACATCTCCGAGCCCACGAGACAGGCAGAATCTCGTATGCCG
>CAJXRL010000040.1 GCA_913059105.1 uncultured Flavobacteriales bacterium | reverse complement strand
GAGATTTCTGCCTGTCTCGTGGGCTCGGAGATGTGTATAAGAGACAGACTTTTTGAGTTCTAAATTCCTTAGAATCAATACCTTCTACATGAATAAATGATCTAAAGTCAACTTTTACTTTGCATTTGTCTGACAAGTCAAAGTAAGGGGACTTTTCCGTTTCCGGTTTTGGTTGAGAAACTAAAATTGTTTTTACTTTCAAAGGGTAAAATATTTATATATTAGTAACTTGAAGATTGAAATTACAAACTGATTTTTATCCATTTTCCAATGACTAACCAGGGCAAAATTTCAAGGGTGCAAAGATAAGCAATTATGAAAAATAAATGCTTTCCATTTTCAAGTCCAATCATGATTCCCCTAATTAGTTGGAATAAAGCTAACAAGCCTAACGTTATAAGCCCAATTTTAGCTAAAATAGAAAGTTCTATTGGTGAATAAACAACTAGTGAAGTTAAAATTAGGAAGGTTACACCTGTATATTTATTAAATAAGTTGGATTGAAAGAGGTATTCTTCGATTACCGGTTTTTCTTTCCACAACCATCCGCTAAATTGATAACATGCTGTTTTTGTGAGAAGATAAACTATTAATGGAATCATAATCAACAAATAGTGCTGTTCTACTAGAATAACGGGATTAAAAAGCTTTGCATAAATAAGGCTAAAGAATAAAGGAATAATCAAAACAAAATTTAAAGTCATTAGGATATTCACTGGATGTGTATAAACTTTTTCGTACCGAATGATTTGTTTTGAAAGCTTCCAATTCCCCAACGTTTTATACAGCATATCAAACCGTTTTCGATAGACGGAACGTGAAATTGCTAAACAAGAAAATCCAATTAGCAGAAGAATTATAATCCATGCAGAAGAGCTTGAGTCGAACACAATGCCATCGTAGCTTATCGATTCTGTCGAAAATTCTGAGCTTTGCGCGGCAACTGTATCCACCCATGCATTGTAATTCACTTCCTTTTCTGGCAATGAAAAAGGAGGCAAATTATTGGCAGATAGTAATTGGATTGTGTCTTGCACTGATTTTTTTTTGTATGAACAAAATTAAGCTTTGACTGTCTTTGTGAGGAAGGGAAAAACTTCTTTTTATGACTAATTTTGCACATTATTGATAACAAATAATTATGGCTAGCGATAGATTTCAAGCACCCGACTATTACTTATTAGATGAATTGTTAACTGATGAGCATAAGTTGATCCGTGATACGGTCAGAGAATGGGTCAAAAAAGAGGTGTCTCCAATTATTGAAGATGCAGCTCAAAGAGGCGAATATCCGATTCACTTAAATAAGGGAATTGCAGAATGTGGAGGATTTGGACCTTATATTCCAACTGAATATGGTGGCGCAGGATTAGACCAAATCTCTTATGGTCTAATTATGCAAGAATTTGAAAGAGGAGATTCAGGTTTGAGGTCTGCGGCTTCTGTTCAGAGTTCTTTAGTAATGTATCCTATTTACAACTACGGAAACGAAGAGCAGAGAAAAAAATATTTGCCAAAACTAGCCTCTGGAGATTGGGTAGGATCTTTTGGTTTAACTGAGCCAGATCATGGTTCAAACCCAAGTGGTATGATTACGAATTACAAAGATATGGGAGACCATTACTTGTTGAATGGAGCAAAAATGTGGATCACTAATTCTCCAATTTGTGATGTTGCTGTGGTTTGGGCGAAGAATGAAGAAGGTAGAATTCACGGTTTAATTGTGGAAAGAGGCATGGAGGGATTTACTACTCCAGAAACTCACGGGAAATGGTCGTTGAGAGCTTCAAGAACTGGAGAGTTGGTATTTGATAATGTGAAAGTTCCAAAAGGAAATTTATTGCCAAATAAATCTGGTTTAGGTGCTCCTTTGGGTTGTTTAGATTCTGCTCGGTACGGAATTGCTTGGGGCGTAATCGGAGCCGCAATGGATTGTTACGATTCTGCTTTGCGATATGCTCAAGAACGGATCCAGTTTGGTAAACCAATTGCAGCATTTCAATTAACCCAAAAAAAATTGGCTGAAATGATTACTGAAATCACGAAAGCACAATTGTTGACTTTCAGATTAGGGCAATTAAAAAATGAAGGTAGAGCAACTACACAACAAATCTCTATGGCGAAAAGAAACAATGTTGATATGGCATTGAAAATTGCAAGAGAGGCTCGTCAAATTCACGGAGGTATGGGAATTACAGGTGAATACCCAATTATGCGTCACATGATGAACTTAGAGTCTGTGATAACTTATGAAGGAACGCATGACATTCATTTACTGATAACTGGCATGGACATTACAGGACATTCTGCCTTTAAAGGCAACTAGTAATATTCATAAAAAACTTTTAAGGAGCCATCTCGAATTTCGAGATGGCTTTTTTGTTTGGAAAAGGCTCGGTCGCCCTTTGGTATTTGTAATTCCACTCAGTAAAGCGGTATTGATTTTTATCAAGAATTAGGCTGACCAAACTCATGGTTTTTTTATGGAATAGGAGGCATCTTTGAGATATTATCAAATCACAAAAGCAAAGTATAATGGGTAAAATTAAAACAGTAGAAGAACTCATCGGGAAATTGAATCAGAAATCTTCTGACCAAAGTTATTTGGACATCATGAAAGAAGTAGATATTCCTTTAAGAGAATTTGAGAAGTACTATACTTGGAAAAGCGATAATTACGCAAGAAATTGTTTGGTAAAGACGGAAGATTTTGAACTTCTTTTAATCTGCTTTGAAAAAGGGCAAGTAACTCCGATTCATGATTTTGGTTCAAAACAAGCTTGGGTTCATACTATACAAGGAAAATTGAGTGAAGAAAGATTTAGAGTTTCTGAAAGCGGAAAGTCTATGGAGCAGTTAAGTTCTATGACGTTAGGAACAAATGATTATTCATTTATGAGTCACATTGGAATTCACAGATACAAGAATATTTATGAGGCGAGAACAGTAACGCTTAACTTGTATTGTGATCCTATAGAGCAATGGACACAATATGATGAAAACGCCAACACTTCAGAAGTGAAGGTCAATTATGATTCAGTTTATGTTTAATTAATAACCAACAAATGCAAGAAAAACAAAATAAAATAGGAATTTGGATTGACTTTGATAAAGCTGTTGTTATTAAAGCTTCAGAAGAGATGAAAACCATTGAATCAAACATCGAACATTTTAATGTCCATGGAGGATCGAGATCAAAAGCATCCAATGGACCTCAAGATAATGTGTCGGAAAGCAAGCTTCTAGCAAGAAATAAACAACAACAGCATGATTTCTTTGTTGAGATAATTAAAGAAGTGAACCCAAAAGATTCTGTTGTCATATTTGGGCCTGCCGAGGCTAAACTTGGGTTAAAAAAAGCATTTCTAGATAATAGCTCTTTTAAGCATAACACTATCCCGGTTGAAACTGCAGACAGTATGACGGAAAACCAGATGAAAGATTGGGTTAGAAATTACTAGATTACCATTGGTCTTACCAAATTTGGAAGATGGATTTATTCGGTATAACTGCTAAAAGATAAGGAGTATAAAAAGTGAAAATGCCAAAATCCTTGGCGTTCTTGCTTTTCAATAAGCAAGCACTATGAAGAAAATACTTTTCACAACTGATTTTTCCTCAAATTCAAACCATGCCTTTGATTATGCCATATCAATGGCACGAGCTAAAAAGGCAAAATTGATCTTACTTTACGTCTACAATCTTCCATTAGTAGCTCCTGTAAATGCTTTTACCTCGAGGGAACAGACTCTAGGTCTAATAGAAATTAATTTGAAAGAAGCGGCATTAAAGCACATGGAAGTCTATACAGACCAGTTAGATTTAATGGCTGACGATTATGTAGTAGTAGTTCGCGAAGGGAATGTTTCAGATGAAATAGCACGATGTTGTAAAAAAGAGTTGATAGATCTTATTGTGATGGGAACAAAAGGCAAAACCAATCATAGAGATTTTCTGATGGGAAGCACAACCGTCAACGTCAGTAGTAAGACTTCCACGCCCTTGTTAGCCATTCCCGAAAACGCTGAAATTAGACCAATAGAAAGGATAGTATTTGCAATCGATTTATTATATAATTCGAACAAGGAGTTAGATAGATTAGTAGAATTTTCTGAAATCAATGATGCGACATTAACTTTTCTGCACTTAAACTTAAAAGGTGATGAACATGCAGATGAGTTACACAATTTAAAACGACTCATTCAACAGCAGTCTTATAAGAAGATAGAATTGATTAGTTTGCCTGCTGAGAATGTTATAGATGGCTTGAAGGATTTTTTAAAAGATGGGAAAACAGATCTAATCGCTTTAAGCAATCATACTAAATCATTTTATCAGAAGTTATTCCATAAAAGTGTTAGTCGCGAAATGTTACTGCAGGCGAATATACCTTTGCTAATTTTTAGCAAAGAGGTTCGTCCAGTCATCTTTTTTTAGGTGAAATGAAAGAAATTTAAAATTCCATCAAGTATAAAAATGCAATTAAATTGCATTTGAATTCTAGAAGAGTAGCTATTTAATAATGTATCCTGTTTCCTTGGTTTGGTGGAAGATCAATGCTGGAATTTGAATTCCTCCCAATATTTTTTTTGTAAAACTATTGTGAAACAAATCTTCTATCCAATTGCGATATTCTGCAGATAAAATTACTAGGTCGGTTTCTTCGGCACTAAATAATTCAACCAATCCATTTAGTTTGTCTTCTGATTTTAAAAGTTTGTATTTAACAGAACTGGATTTGTCAGACAACTTCTCTTGAAAGGTTCTTTTAAATGATTGAAAAAGGGTATCATGTGCAGAGTCTAAGTTTTTGTAAAAATGTACAAAAGTCACATCTGGGTGAAACGAATTCACTAAATCTTTTGCAATATTGGCATCTGCACTAGCGTAATCAGTTGCAAAAATCACGGAATTTATTTTTTTGAATGTGTATTGTCCTGGAATTACCATTACAGGACATTGTACATTTTTCATGATGCGATAACTATTTGTTCCAAAAAAGAATTGGTATATATCATCCACACCATCCGTACCTGCAATAATTAAATCAAAATTTTCTCCGTTAATATAATGCGCTAGAGTTTTTTCCAAATTGTCGATTCCTGTTCCAATCGAGTAACCACAGGGGATACCATATTCATTTTTTATTTCTTCGCACCAATCTTTTAATATTTCTGTCAATTCTTGTTCTTTCTTCCTCAGCGCAAGTGGCAATGCAGATTGCACCGCTATTTCGTCCATAATAGGAATCTCACGCATGTTCCATAATGTTAAAGATGCATTCAACTCTTGAGCAAGTTGGGCTGCATATTCCATTGCATTATTAGCTGCGTCTGAAAAATCAATGGGACATAAGATGCGTTTAATTCTATTTTTCATTCTAAGATTATAAGGAAACTCTTACAAAGGAAAGTATTTGGAGTACCATCTCACATGATTATTCTCATTGATTAAAATGACATAATACATTCTTAAGATGGGTTCAATAATCTCTCTTTTTTATTGAATCAAAAGGTCTAAGTGTACAAATCATCACCTTGGCGAATATTATTGTCTGTTTAAACACAAGAAAAGGTTCCACTGAAATTAGACTTCTAAGAGTAAGCTGATAAATGTCATAATTAATGTTGATTGCACTCACATTTTGCTATTGCAAATTAATTGAAATTTGAGAGTTCATTCTATGCCACTTAAATAACTCATGAAGAATATTTTAATTTGTACAGATTGTTCTGAAAATGCAAAAAGAGCTACGGAACAGTGTTTTGAAATATTTAAGGGTGATTCCAAACAATACTCGTTGTTGAATTCATTTAGCGTTTCTGATTCTTATTCTGAAGATGTTGTTGACATTGTGGACAATCTTAAAGTAAAAACCAATAGAGCATTAACTAAAGAGTTTAAAAGGATCCAGGATCTCCCTCAATTTAACGGTACTTTCAAAGACAAGCAAGCGGTTTTTGGAAATACAGAAAATGTAGTTGGCAGATTTATAGCGAAGAATGCAGTAGATTTAATTGTGGTAGGCAGCCAAGGTGGGAATTATCATCCAGAGAAACTATTTGGATCAACTACAGAAAACCTAATTTATGATTTCCCAATTCCCAAATTGATAGTTCCTCAAAGGAAACTTGAAAACAAGAAGCCGACTCAATTAGTTATAGTAGAAGAAAGTCAATTAAAGGATCGTAAATGGTGGTCAACTGTAGTTAAAATGTCTAAAAATCAGAGTTATGCAATAAAATTAGTAATTATTACCAATGGCAAGGAAAAGGACTCATCATCTATTTCTAGCCAATATCTTGATGATGGGATGTTAATTCATTCGTTACATAGTAGCAGCACCGGTAATGAATTAAATGAGAGTCTGAATAGACTGATACAACATGAGAAACCAACATTGTTGAACATTAACTTAAGTGATGAAAAATTAGCTCGCAAGCTGATTCAAACTAATGGGATACAAGAATCAGTTTTTAATGAAGTCCCTTTTATTTTTCAGCCCCTTAGGCGGTAAGTCACTATTTTCTGTGAAAATATCAGTTTACGGGCTGACTAAAGTCATTCTTTTGGCTATTCTTTGAATCTAAATTTGATGTATTACCGTATAAGATGTATAATCAAATTGGCATGAAAGATCGAACAAATTCACTAGAACGCTTGAAGAAGGATGTAGTACTTTGGCTTTGCGACGTAAATTTTTGGAATGATGAGATAAATGCTTGCCAGAATTTATTAGAAAAAAATTTACCGAAAATAGATATACTGTCGGAGCGCAAGCGTTTGGAGCAGTTTCAAAATCACATCATTTATTATCGAGATGAATTATTGCCTCAAGTAAAACAAGATTTACGGCATTTGAAAGAGAAATTAAGTGATCAGACTAGGATTAACGGTTCTGCAGACATACATAATGAATACTCAACCAAAGTAGATGCGATTCATGACCAAATGAAAGAAAAAAGAAGACAGATTGACTTGTTTGTAAATAACATCTAGATCTCTTCCGCCAATGGAGAATGCAGGCAGCAACGAAATGGGAACATTAACCGGGACGTATAGTTGCTGGTAACTTTGACTTGAAATTCAAGACAGGCAAGCTAATTTAACTATTTATCAATTAACTTCAATTCGCCAGTTATTTCACACATCTCTTTTAACGTATTATAAATGGTCCCGAATTTTTGAATGTTCTTATGTAATAATTCTAAATTGACATTATTACTTTTAATGAAAATGATGTAATCAATGGCGATCAATTTTGTTGGATTCTCTTGTCGATCTCCAATAACTTCAATAGTTGCATTATCATATTCGAAATTTAATATTTGAGAGAAACGTTCAACATTTTTCAAACAGCAAGCTGCAAATGAACCCAATAAAAGTTCTAAAGGATTTGGAAGGTGTAACTGCTCTTTTATAACTCCAAACGAAATATTATTTTTCTTAACTTGAAAAACAGCTTTATGTTGATTGTCGATTGTTCCTTTTATGGTGTATTTCATTAGTAGTATTTTAACAAGATATCAATAACTCGGACTTGATGTAAATCCAGGGATTTTTGAAATATAGGGGCAAAGTTGGTCAATAGGATACATCTTATAACTGATAATCGTCAGTTAGGTGAATGATTGTATTTAGGATAATTCTAATAACGGTTAACTTGGACTTCAAATCTAGGACAGCTAAGTCAACTAATTTATTTCAACTGGATACAATCAACTTCTATACCACTCGTCCGTCTGCCATTTCAATTATCCGATTTGTTTTTTTGGCAAAGTCCAAATCATGTGTCACTACTAAAAGCGACAATTTTTCCTCTTGGCTAAGTTCCTTTAAAATGGAGAAAACATTCTGAGAATTTTTACTATCGAGATTTCCAGTTGGCTCATCACCCATAATAATGGAAGGACTATTAATTAATGCTCTTGCAATCGCTACTCGTTGTTTTTGTCCTCCAGAGATTCGCATGGAGAGTTTTTTTGCTTGATCGGCAATGCCTAACAAACGCAATTTTTCCATAGCATCATGCTCAATTTCTTGCAATGACTTTATGCCTAACTTTTTTGCAGGCAACATAACGTTTTCTAACACTGTAAACTCTTGCAGCAAATAATGGAATTGAAATATAAAACCAATGTCTCGGTTTCGAATATAGGCCAACTCGTCTGCCGTTTTTAAAGAGAGGTCATCTCCGCTTAAAAGGAGTTGCCCTTCATAGTCGGTATCCATGGTAGAAAGAATATACAGCAAGGTAGATTTTCCACAACCTGACTTGCCCATAATACTTACAAACTCTCCTGTTTCAATCTCAAAACTAATGTCTTTCAGCACATGAAACAAAGTAGGTTCCCTAAAGTACTTGTTAATATTGTTGGCTTTTAAAACAATGTCCTTTCCCATAGTTATACTAATTACTGTCCTCTTATTATTTCTACTGGATCAAGGTCCCTAGCCCTGCGAGAAGGTAAATAACCTGCCAAAAAGGTCGCTACCAAGGCAAATAAAATTCCAATAACGTAATACGCAGGATTAAAATTGACAGGGAATGTTTTAATGGTGGGCAATGCATCCGTTTCGAAAGGAGTATGACTAATTAATACCGATAAGAAAAAACCAACTCCCAAACCTAAAATTCCTCCAAGTACACCAATAATCATCGCTTGGCTAATAAAAATTTGCTGCACGTCTTTACCTGAAAATCCGGTGGCTTTTAAAATGGCAATGTCGTTCATTTTTTCATAAATAAGCATATTTAGAATATTGTATATTCCAAAGCCTGCAACAATTAAAAGGGTTACCGAAACGGCGTAAGTAATTATGTTTCGTATAGAAGTTCCAGTTTCAAATTGCGCATTTGCTGCTTTAATGTCTCTAGCAGAAATATTAAACTGCTGGCTCAGTTGTTTTGCCATGGGCACTGATTCTTCCAAATCATACAATTTTATATTAATATCGGTAATGTAATTATCAGATTGACCAACAATTCGCTGCGCCATCTTAACGTTCACAAAACTTTGTATGTCGTCAATTTCTGCCAAGCCACTTTGGTACAATCCTACAATTTTTAACTGAAATAGTCCTCCATTTGGAGCAGTTAAATACACTCGGTCCCCCATGTCTAATTTTAATTTATCGGCAATTCCTGCACCAATAATAATTCCGCTGGGGGTGTTTTTTAAAAGCTGAGCTTCTCCTTTAATAATGTAATCTCCTAAGCTAAACAAGCGGTCTTCTTCCAAAGGTTTAATGCCATTTAAAATGCCATTTAAATTCACAGAACCTGCTTTATAAAATACCTGAACAGTTATTTGAGGAATGGCTCCTTTGACTCTTTTGTCTTTGTTTAAATATTCTAAAATAGGTAAGGCGTTATGAATGCGGAGTTGATTAAACTTTGGGCGTATAGAACGAATGACCGATAGTTCTTTTTCTGGCTGTGCAATAAAATCAATCGGTTGCTTCTCGCTAATCTTAATTTCGTTGTACAAATGAACATGGGGCGTACGGTTTAATATTAGACCGTCTAAGAGGCCATTCAATCCCGTCATAAAGCTAACTAGAGTAATGAAAGTCCCGATGCCAAATGTTACTCCTAAAGCGGCAATGGCAGATTGCTTTAAGCGAGAAATTAGATGCGTTTTTGCAATACCCAGAATAATGGAGTAATTCATGTAATTAGGGCTTTAGAATTACGGTGCTGCTATCTAATCCATCTAAAATTTCAATTTTCTCCAAACTCTTTAATCCTGTTTTAACATAGAGGGTTTCTTCCTTTGTAATTACCTTGTTTTCATCTACTAAATAATCTAACGGAATGGTTAACACTTTCTCTTTTTGTGTGATAACAATATTCGCTTCGCCTCGTAAACCTGAATATAGCACCTTAGGAGATTCTATAAAAATCCCTTCTACCCAAAAGGTTTGGGTTTCTTGATTCATTTGAGGTATAATTTGCACTACAACTGCTTTAAAAGCTTGGTCTTTATAAGCATCTAAGGTCACGTAGATTAATTGTTCTTTTTTAATTTGTACAATATCTACCTCATCAACCTGCATTTTTAAAACAAACTGATTGCTACTGCCAATAAATGCAATAGGCTCTTGTTCACTTATTGCCTCTCCTTCTTCCTTCAGAATTTCAAATACTTTCCCATTTACTCTACTTTTCACTTCAAAGTCGGCCTGGTTATTTAGCTTATTGGTATAGTTGTTTTTTGATTTTTGAAGTATAATTTTCAACTCATCTTGCTTTCGTTGAATTTGTTTTTTGAGTAGACTTACTTCATTTGAAGAGGCTTGATAGGCCAATTTTCGCTGTTCAAAGTCGTTTTTAGATCCAATTTTATTGTTCCACAATCGCAGTTGGCGTTGGTGGTTGGCAGAATCGCTACTCAATTTTAATTGAGCAATTGATAGGTTGTCCTTTAAGTCTTGAATTAAGTTTGATTTTCCATCGTAATTCTGAGAAGCTAGATTTAGTTCCAATGCTGCATTGTCACTTAAGAGTTTAGAATTGTCGTTCACAATAAGTAAAATGACATCTCCTTTTTGAATTAAATCTCCCTCCTTTACCATTAATTTATCTATAATCCCTCTTGTGGCAGCATAAACCTTGTAAAAACTGTCGGGTTCAATAATTACAGAAGAATATACCGATTCAGTTAGCGAAACAAATTCAGGATAAATAGAATCTTGTTTTTTGGAACTACAAGAGGTTGTCAGTGAGATAACTATAAGAATTCGAGTAACTTTTTTTAGTAGCATTTACTATTTCTTTATATAAGTCAAAGGTCTTGTTGTGCTATAGAATACTAAATGATAAAAATCATATAGCCTTGTGAGGAAACTCAGAAAGGAAACCCTATAGCAAGTTTACTTTTGGTTAAAACAATGTAAGATGAAAAAAATTTTAATTCCTACCGATTTTTCTGAGAATGCAAAGAAAGCAGCTGATTATGGTATTTCTCTATTTGATTCAGAAGAATGCATTTTTGTGTTCTTAAATACTTTTTACATTCCCTATTCTGCAGGTGAAATAAGCTATTCTTACGACGGCTTAACAAAAGAAAATTCAGAAAAATTATTTGAAAAGGAGAAAGAACGGATTCAAGAACAATTTCCAAATTTAAAAGCACAATTGAAGTTCGAATTCGAGATTGGCGATATAGTAGGTGTTGCAAATTCATTCGTTGCAAGGGAAAATATTGATTACATTATAATGGGAACCAAAGGAGCAAGTGGATTAAATGAATTTTTAGTAGGAAGTAGGACAGCCTCAATGATTAAGGAGGTGGAGTGTCCTCTTATAATTGTACCAGAAAAAGCAAGTTTTAAAAAGCCTGAAAAAATTCTATTTACAACTGACAAAGAGTTGCAAAAAGAGGATCTTAATTTGGATATTTTAGTTGAAATTGCTAAAAAATATGACAGTAGGGTTCATGGGTATTATGTTTCTAAAAGTGGTGAGAACATGAATGTTGAAGCGACTTTTATTAAATATGATTTGGATATTAAATTAGTAGATGTGAAACATGACTTGGAGGTGAATATAAATTCAGATCCAGTGGATGCTATCGAAAGTTATATGAAAAAGTATCCTGTAGATTTAATAGCTATGATTAGCACAAGGGGAAATTTGTTTCACGAACTATTTCATACTAGTGTAACAAAGAAAATAGCCATGCATACAGACATTCCAATGTTGATTATGCACACAAAAGTTTAAAAATATGGAAGGAGTAGAAAGATTATATTTTGCCTTAGGAGAATTGGCCTTTGCTGTTGCAAAAGCGGATGGTAAAGTAAATGTGGAAGAAAGACAAAAGATACATGATATAGTTGTTCAGGAATCGAAGTGTCATAACGACAGTATTAATGTCTCTGAAATCATTTTTCATCTCAACCAGAAGGCAAAAGTTTTTACTGAAGAGGATTTGTACAAGTTTGCCATGAAGGAGATAAACGCTTGCAGTAATTACTTAACAGATGATATGAAAGCGGAGTTTGTTGCGGTGCTCGACAAAGTTGCTAGAGCTTTTGATTCAATAACTACCGGAGAAAGGGATATTATAGAACGGTTTCGAAAAGATATTGATAAAATCTAAATGCATGCAATCAATTAAAATTGAAGTAGATAATTTAAAATGTGGAGGTTGTGAAAATACGATTCATAATTCTATACTAAAACTTGATGGAGTTCATGAGGTACAGATAGATTCAGAAACTTCAGAATTATCAATTGTATACGAGGGAGATAAACAAGTAACAGAAAACTTAATCGAAAAGAAATTGGCTCTTCTTGGCTACCCAAGAAAAGGTACAGGAAATAATTTTCAAAAAGCGAAATCATATGTAAGCTGTGCGATTGGTAAAGTTTCAGTTAAAGTAAACGAATGAAAGTTCAGTTTTTTGGAGCAACGGAAGAAGTTACAGGTAGCAAGCACTTAATTACGCTGAAGAGCAACAAACAAATATTGTTGGATTGCGGAATGTTTCAAGGCAGGGGCGCTGAAAGTGCAGTTAAAAATAGACACTTTGGATTTAGTCCTATTGGCATTGACTATCTGATTTTATCTCATGCACACATTGATCATTCCGGCTTAATTCCACTCATAGTAAAACAAGGTTTTGAAGGCAAGATTTATTGTACCCAAGCTACGTTAGACTTATGCAGGATAATGCTGGCAGACAGCGCTCACATACAAGAATCTGAAATTGATTACATCAATAAAAAAAGGGCAAGACAGAAAAAGAAAGCCTTAAAGCCATTATACAATTTAGAGGATGTATATGATTCATGGCAATACTTTAGAACCATCCCGTACAACGAAAAGACAAAAATTGACAAAGATATATCGTTAGAGTTTACAGATGCGGGTCATATTTTAGGAGCTGCAGTTGTTAATCTCCAGCTTAAAGAGAATAATAAAAAACACCGATTAGCTTATACCGGCGACATTGGAAGATACGTTAATAAAATATTAAGAAGACCTCAGCCTTTTCCGCAAGCAGATACCGTCATTTGCGAAAGCACTTATGGAAATCGCTTACATGAATCCTTAGAAGATGCAAAAAACAAGCTAAAAGAAGTTGTTCAACAAATTTGTTTTGAGAACAAGGGTAAACTCATTATTCCAGCTTTTAGCATTGGGAAAACTCAAGAACTAGTTTATACTCTTAATAAGCTGGGTATTAACGATGGCGAAACTAAAATAAAGGTATTTGTAGACAGTCCGTTAGCTATAAATGCGACTGACATAATGAAGAGCCATTATGAATGTTTTGGAGAATCAACGAAAGCCTTCATGAAAACAGGATCTGATCCTTTTGGTTTTGATCAGTTATATTACGTTAGAGATGCCGAACGTTCTAAAGCCATTAATCACTTAGAAGAACCTTGTATTATTATTTCTGCTTCAGGAATGGCGGATGCAGGAAGAATTAAGCACCATTTGGCCAACGGAATTGAGGATGAAAGAAATGGCATATTGATTATTGGTTACAGTGAGCCTTCCTCGTTAAGCGGGAGATTGCAGCGAGGAGATAAAAATGTGAGTATTTATGGTGTTCCATATAAAGTTAAAGCGGCTGTTCATTCCATCGACTTTTTTAGTGCTCATGCAGATTATAATGAGTTGTTGCAGCTTTTATCTTGCCAGAATAAAAGCTTGGTTAAGAACCTGTTTTTGGTGCATGGGAATAAAACTGCCATGAAAGAATTCAAAACAACGCTAGAAGACAAAAACTACCATGAGGTAATTATTGCCGAAAAAGATAAAGAGTACTTTGTCTAGGAATCGTTGGCTACCAAATTTTTTCTAATCCCTTCTGATCTACAATGGTAATCCCTTTTCCTTTAATTGCGATTAACTCCTCTTCTTTAAAGTCTGAAAGGGTTCTGATTACAGATTCAGGTGCTGTTCCTACCATATTTGCTAAATCACTTCTTTGAATTTCAATTCTATTTTCTACACTATCAGACCCATACTTTTCTTTTAATTCTAAAAGTGCATTTGCAACCCTCTTTCGAACAGAATCATAAGCCAAGCTCAATAATTTTTTTTCTTTTTCTACTAAGTCGTTAGAGATCATTTTAATAAATTTTGTCGAAACATCTCTATTCGTTTCAATAAGTTTTAAAAAATCTTTCTTTGAAATTTTCACTACTTCAGAATCTTCTAAACACACTGCACATTCATCATATGCCCTTCCTTCCATAATGGGTAAATAGCCAAAGAAATCTCCAACATTAACTAACCCTGTAATGTATTCTTTAGCGTCTTCATGAATTTTAAATGTTTTTACTTTGCCTTTACTTACAAAAAACAGAACATTAGGATAATCTCCTTCATAGTAAATCTGTCTCTTATACACATCTCCGAGCCCACGAGACAGGCAGAAATCT
>CAJXRL010000039.1 GCA_913059105.1 uncultured Flavobacteriales bacterium | reverse complement strand
ATCTACACAGAGTAGATCGTCGGCAGCGTCAGATGTGTATAAGAGACAGAAATGGCACCTAATGCTTCTGAAAAAGCTAAAAACACTGAAGCTGATAAGCAAGAATTAATTACTGAATCTATCGAGTCAACGCCATCAATTCCCCCTGCAACTATTGATGAAAAGCAATTTGCTCCGAACTTAGATTTTTTAAATATCAATGTTTTATCAAAAACCTGCATTAATTCATTAATTGAATTTGAGGGAGAATACGTCACAAGCATTGAAGAAGACTTACAGTTCAGTTGGCTTGTAGATGACAAGGTTATAGAGGGACAGGATTCTAAGAATTCATATACCTTTAATACTGAAGGAACTTATAAGTTGACTTTTATTATTTTGAACGAAGAGAATGTTCTAGGTAAATTTTCGAAAGTCATTGAGATTGCTCCTGTAGAAACTATTGATTTTGAATATGAAAACATTAACAATCCATTCTACGATCAGAATATTCGATTAATAGCCACTAACCCTCAACCCGGTGAATATATGTGGTACTTTGACAAGCACAAGGATAGAGTGCAATTTAATAAAGAAACTGCTTGGTGGTTTGAACACCCAGGTATGTATGAAATGAACTTAGAGTATACTTCAAAAGATGGATGCATTTCTACCATTACCAAAGCAGTAGAAATGGAAAACCATTTTGCCCCGAATGCCTTTCCAAATGCATTTACCCCTGATAATAATGATGGAATTAATGAAGAGTTCATATTAAAGACTTTACAACCTTATACTTTCTCAAAGTTTTCTTTAGAAATTAGAGATATGACAGGACAGCTTGTTTTTAAAACAAATGATAAAAATCAAGGATGGAATGGCCGATTGAATAATAGCACAGGAAATATACTTCAAGGCCTTTTTGCTTGGCAAGTTGAAATTGAAAACGACAATGGAAGGAAGAAAACTTTTCAAGGAAAAGTAAGAAACAGCAACCATTGATAATTCCCGACTATTCAATCATGTAGTTTAGCATAAAAAAGCCCTTGCAATTTAAATTGCAAGGGCTTTTTTGTGCTCCTATATTTCAGTTGGTC
Source organism: uncultured Flavobacteriales bacterium (assembly GCA_913059105.1). GTDB lineage: Bacteria > Bacteroidota > Bacteroidia > Flavobacteriales_E > Vicingaceae > NORP294. The sequence continues at coordinate 13,398 of CAJXRL010000039.1, read as the reverse complement.
AACTATCCATTAATAGTTTCGTGAACCTCTTTCAATATCTTAAACGCCCCTTCAGTTGTTGCCGACTCTGCGTATGTTCTAAGCACTGGCTCTGTCCCAGAAGGTCGAATCATTACCCATTCGTCGTTGGCAAAATGAAATTTAAAACCATCTACTTTCTCAATACGCTCTACCTTATAAGAACCAAACTGACTGTACTCGTCGTTTTTACAACTTTCCATAATTCTCAATTTGTCAGCCTCCTCTAAGTGTAAGTCAATTCTTTCAAACTTGAATGGTCCAACTACATTGTATACTTCGGCAATTAAATCATCTAACGACTTGCCAGACTTCACCATGTATTCCCAAATTACTAAGCCCATCCATATTCCATCTCTTTCAGGAATGTGTCCTTTAATTGCGATTCCGCCTGACTCTTCTCCACCTACTAGTACATCTTCAGAAACCATGTGGCCTGCGATGTATTTGAATCCAATTTTTGTGACTTCGTAATCTATACCATAAGCATCACACATTTTTTTAATTTTCGGAGAAACAGAAAAGGCATTAACCACCTTGCCTGTCATCTTTTTTTCTTTTGATAAGTAGTTAATTAACAAAAGAATAATGTGATGAGAATCAATAAATTCTCCTTTTGAATTGTATAATCCTATTCGATCAGCATCTCCATCCACTGCAAGGCCACAATCTAAATCGCCATCAGATAATTTTAATAATTCAGAGAACTCTATTAAATTTCTGTGAATTGGCTCAGGAGCTTGACCTTCAAAACCTGGATTGTGATCACAATGCAAGAAGGTAAGGTCTGGCAATAATCTTCTCATAACATCTTGCCCTGCACCAAACATGGCATCAAATGCAAAATTCATTTTTGATTCTCTAATCGACTTCATGTCAAAGTTTGCTTCAACATGATCAACGTACATTTGCTCTAAATCAACATATTCAACTTTTCCTTGAGCTACCAAGTCTTCCATTTTAATGGAATCTAAATCAATGCTAGTTGAATCTGGAATTAAATCCTCTACTTCTTGAACTTCCTTTGGTAATAAAGGACCACCAAAATGACCCTTTAATTTATAGCCATTGTAAGAAGGAGGATTATGAGAAGCAGTTATAACAACTCCTAATGAAGCCGACAATTTCACGTTTCCTAAAGAAACCATTGGCGTTGAAACGGCACCTTTTGCTAAGAAAACTTTAACACCTGCTGCTGTTAATACTTTAGTTGTTGTTTCTGCAAACATCTCACCTGCATATCTGCAATCATGACCTATAACACAGGACGGGTTTTCGAAATTGGCAATTAACCAATCTGCAGTTCCCTGCGAAACTCTTGCTACATTATCTACAGTATAATCTTTTGCTATGATGGCTCTCCATCCGTCTGTTCCAAACTTTATTTTTGACATATCTTTCTCATTTAAAGGATGGCAAAAGTAAAAAAATTAGTGGGAACTTGTAAAAGCCGAATTAATCGCAATTTTTAAGCTTCTTATTTCATGATTTTTCTCCTGTTCAACTCATTACGGTATGCCTTTGCATAGGCATTATGTTGGAAGAATGAACGTGAGAAATTATGGTATCCAGAAAAATCGGCTTTTGCACACATATATATGTATTTGTGCTTTTCATAATTTAAAACTGCATCAATTGAAGAAATTTCTGGCAAATTAATTGGGCCTGGTGGTAAACCTGCATACAAATAAGTGTTATAAGGCGAATCCATTTTCATGTGTTTATGGAGTACTCGTTTAATCGAAAAATCTCCAATGGCATATATAATTGTAGGATCTGACTGCAACTTCATGCCTTTCCTAATTCTGTTAATGTATAAACCAGCCACTTTTGGTCGTTCATTTCTATGTTGCGATTGTTCTGCTTGCACCACAGATGCTAGAATAGAAACTTCAGATTGGCTTAAATTTAACGCACTCGCTTTTGACCTCCTTCCTTCTGTCCAAAAAGCTTTATACTCTTGCGCCATTCGTTTTATAAACTGCTCTGCAGAAGTGTTCCAATACAACTCATATGTGTTGGGAATAAATAAAGTCATAAATGTTTTCTCATTGAATCCATATTTCTGCGCCATTGCTGCATTTGTAAGCATCTTTAATACCTCTACCGAGTCAGCCTCTATTTGCCTCCCCACTTTTCCTGCCAAATCTTTTGGTGTTCGAATGGTATTAAAAGTTAGCTTAACAGGCTCTTGCTGTCCAGAACGCAAAAGATTAACTAATTCATTATTATTCATGCCATCTTGCAACTTATACTTCCCAGGCTTTGGGACAGCGAATGTTTTCTGAGAAGCAACCCACAGGAAAGATTTCTTATTCAACAGAATTTTCTGTTCAATCAATTCATCTACTAATGCATTCATGTTTGTCCCTGTTGGCACATATATGTATGGATCATTTTTGTCTATAGCCGTATTTGCCGTGAAGATTTTCCCGTAATAATTAACAAATAGGTAAGCAGCTCCTAAAAATAAAGCAAGGAAAATCATTCCTCCAATCTTTAGACTTTTATTTTTCTTCTTCATGTAAATCAAAATTAAGAAAGCAATTCTAGCTTTTAAACTCCCCTTTAAGTTGATTTAAAACGATTAGTTTTGTAAAAAATTATCGATGAGAGTTGACATCATTACGATATTGCCAGAATTGTTGGAAGGCCCATTTTCTGCCTCTATATTAAAAAGAGCACAAGAAAAAGGCCTGGCAGAAATTTGCATTCACAATTTGAGAGACTTTTCTACTCAGAAGCAAAAATCTGTAGATGATTACGCTTTTGGTGGTGGTGCAGGAATGGTGATGACCATGGAGCCCATTGACAATTGCATTTCTTCCTTAAAGGCAGAAAGAAATTACGATGAAGTAATTTACATGACTCCTGATGGAGAAGAACTAAACCAAGCCTTGAGTAACAGCTTGTCTTTAAAAGGGAATTTGATGATTCTTTGTGGGCATTATAAAGGAATTGACGAAAGAGCAAGGGAAGCTTTTATAACCAAAGAAATCTCAATTGGAAGTTATGTTCTTTCAGGAGGAGAGCTTGCGGCTGCCGTGCTTACAGACAGCATTATTCGATTGTTACCCGGCGTATTAAATGACGAAACTTCTGCCCTGTCCGATTCTTATCAAGACAATTTATTAGCTCCGCCCGTGTACACTCGACCAGCAGATTACAAAGGCATGAAGGTTCCTGACATATTAATCTCCGGAGACTTGAAAAAAATTGAAATTTGGAGGCATGAAAAGAGCCTAGAACGAACGAAAACTAGGCGTCCAGAATTGTATAAAAAATATTCAGAATAAGGAGTTGCTATTTATATAGAAAATACTACTTTTGCTCTCCTCTTTTACAGAGCATAATTTTTGAAGAAATGGACGCAATAAAATTCGTAGAGCAAGACTTAAACCCAACACACGAACTACCTCAGTTTGGAGCTGGTGATACTATAGCAGTAGCTTATAAAATTAAGGAAGGTGAGAAAGAAAGAACTCAGGTTTTTCAAGGCACTGTTATACAAAGAAGAAACACTGGTGTTAACGAAACTTTCACGGTAAGAAAAGTTACAGGTGGAATGGCTGTTGAAAGAGTTTTTCCAATAGCTTCTCCTTTCTTGGAAAGCATTAGAATAATAAAAAGTGGTTCTGTAAGAAGAGCTAGAATTTATTACTTGAGAGAGTTAAAAGGTAAGTCTGCAAGAATTAAAGAAAAAATTTACGTTAAGAAGTAATCTTTACGGTTATATATAAAACCACGCTATATGCGTGGTTTTTTTATGCCCAAATTTTATATGTGCTATTATTTAGATTAATTTTCGCACTCCAATCAAAATCTCATGAATAAGATTATAATAATAAAAAAAGTTAAGGCAAATCTTATACGCATCAAAATTCATAAGCTATTAGGCTGGGCTGCAGACTTATTCATTTATACAGGCTATTTAATTAAGTTGTCGAAATGGGTAGATTCTAATAAAGAGACACTAGAATTTGACGACTTCTACAATTCTAATGTTATTCATAAAGACAGAGAGAATCTCTATAATCTAGTAAATAACCATCTAAATCTAACTAACAGTCCTATCAACTACTTAGAATTTGGCGTTGCTAGAGGTGATTCTTTACGATGGTGGAGTGAAAACAATAAGAATCCCGATACAAAACTTTATGCATACGATACCTATGAAGGTTTACCTGAAGATTATGGTAGTATGAAAAAAGGAACATTTGATCAAAAAGGAAACTTCCCAGACATTAATGACCATAGAATTAATTTCATTAAAGGTTTATTTCAAGATACTCTTCTAAAATCTACTACAGAAATTGATTTTTCTATGAAATCAATTATCCATGTTGATGGAGATTTATATTCATCTGCTATGTTTTGCTTGAATACTTTATATCCTCATTTAAAGAAAGGGGACTTAATTATATTTGATGAGTTTGGAGTTCCCGCCCACGAATTTAAAGCATATTTAGATTTGGTATCAACTTATTATTTGAAGTTAAACCCGATTGGAGCCATTAATAACTACCTACAAGTAGTTTTTGAGGTGGAATAATTAATCTTTCCAAATTTTTCCCGGATTCAAAATTCTATTTGGATCGAATGCTTGTTTAATAGCTTTTTGAAGTTCCATTTCTCGCTGAGAAAAAACAATATCCATGTATTCTTTCTGCACTAGCCCAATACCGTGTTCACCTGAGATTGTACCTCCAAGCTTTTTACATAACTCAAAGATTTCTCTAATTCCCTTCTTCAACTTCTCCCCAACCCACTCTGCATCGCTCATTTCTCCTTTTAAAATATTCACATGTAAATTTCCATCACCCGCATGTCCATAACAAACAGACTTGAAGCCATAACGAGTACCTATCTCTTTTACACCTAAAAGCAGCCTTGGTAATTCAGCTCTTTTCACCACCGTATCTTCCTCTTTGTAAATTGAATTTACCTTAACTGCCTCGCCTAAACTTCTTCTCAATTTCCACAACTTGTCTTTTTGAGCTTGAGAGTCTGCAAACAGTATTTCTCCACAATCATACCTACAGAGTAAGTCGTGAATCATTTCCGCTTCCTTTATTAAAATCCCTTCATCATTTCCATCCAATTCAATTAACAAATGCGCCTCATCTGTTTCATCAATGTCTATTTCTATTCCATCAATGTATTTCTCGGCAAAAAGGAGAGCATCTCTTTCCATAAACTCTAACCCACTAGGTATTATTCCTGCTTGAAAAATGGTAGATACTGCTTTGCAGGCTTCTTCTGCTTTTTTGAAAGGAACTAGCATTAAGATATCTCTTTGTGGTAATGGCAACAATCTAAATACAGCTTTTGTAATAATCCCTAATGTCCCTTCGCTACCTACCATAAGTTGAGTCACATTCAACCCAGTAGCATTTTTAATGACATTTGCTCCGGTCCAAATTACAGAGCCATCAGCTAAAACCACCTCTAAATTTAGAACATAATCTTTGGTAACTCCATACTTAACCGCCTTCGGACCGCCGCTATTTTCAGCCAAATTTCCCCCAATAAAACAACTGCCTTTACTTGCAGGGTCTGGGGGGTAAAAAAGCCCTTTTGCTGCCACAGCCTCTTGAAAAACTTGCGTTATAACTCCTGGCTCGATAGTCGCCTGGGCATTGTCTAAATCAATGTCAATAATCCTATTCAACTTCTCCATACTCATCAGTACTCCACCATATACAGGCAACGCTCCACCGCTTAAACCTGTTCCTGCACCACGCACTGTGATTGGAATGTTTCTCGAATTACAATGCTTTACAATTCGAGAAATTTGATCAACAGTTTCCGGAATTAGTACAACATTTGGTTTGAAGTGTAAGTCTTCAGTATAATCATGATCATATTCAGCTAATATCACAGCTTCTGTAAAGAAATTCATTTGAGTTACGACTGATTTAAAGTAAGCTAAATCTTGCTCATCAACAGTAGAGAATTCGTTTTTCATGCGATTAGATTAAGTTCTATTATTTGGCTAAATTGGACTTCCTAAAATTATCTAAAGAAAGTATACATGAAGAGAATTGCAATAGCAGTTATTAGCATGTTGTTGGTGAACAGCATCCATGCACAGCAAACTGATTTTGAAGAAAATAAATTACCTGAGAGTAACGAAAGTGACTATCGCGCTCCTTTAAAGAAGATGATTGATTTGAGCGATATCTGGAAAGATCGTACATTTTCTAGCGAAACAGTTCGTGGGGTTCGCTCTATGAATGACGGGAAAAACTATACTGCATTAGAAAAACGAGAATCAGGAGTAAACTTGGTTCAATACAGTTACAAGACAGGTAATAAAATCACTACTCTTATAGATGCTAAAGATTTAACATTTGGTGGTAATGCATTAAAAATAAACAGTTATGAGTTCTCTTCAGACGAAAAAAAGGTGCTCATTGGAACGGAAGTTGAAGCCATCTATAGACGATCATCAAAGGCCAATTATTTCGTTTACGATTTTCAAAGCAAAAAAGTAGAGCAATTGGCTGCAGCAGGAAAACAAATGTATGCTGATTTTTCACCATCAGGTAATAAGGTGGCATATGTAATGAACAACAACCTTTATTTCAAAGACTTTACCAATAATAAGGTTTCTCAAATCACTGTAGATGGAGAGTTTAACAAAATAATAAATGGTGCTTCCGATTGGGTTTATGAAGAAGAATTGGAACTATCAAAAGCATTTCAATGGTCGGTTGATGGTCAGAAGTTAGCGTTTTATAGATTTGATGAGACCGCTGTAAAACAGTGGAATATGAAAATGTACGATGGCCTTTACCCTTCAGATTATAAATTTAAATACCCAAAGGCCGGGGAAGAGAACGCCAAAGTAAAAGTCAAAATATTTGACTTGGTTTCAACAAAAACAATCGATGTTGAACTAGGAACAGCCTACGAGTATATTCCTTCAATAGAATGGACAAAAAATCCAAATACGCTGGCAGTAATTTCTTCTAACAGACATCAAAATGAAGTTAAAATAAACTTGGTAAATGCTTTAACAGGAAAAGCCAATACAATTCACGTAGAAAAAAGCGACACTTATATTGAAATGCCGTTTGATGTGCATTTTATGGCAGATCAAAATCATTTTGTTATCCTTAGTGAAAAGTCAGGATTTAGACATCTTTATCTTCACAAAATAGATGGAAGCTTAAAAAATCAGATAACTAAAGGAAATTGGCCAGTTACGTCATACTATGGAATAAATGAAAAAAAAGGAACCATCTATTTTCAATCAGCAGAAACAAGTCCGCTTGATCGAAATGTCTACTCCATCAATTTAGATGGTTCAAGCAAAAAAAGGTTAACTAAGAAAGAGGGCACCAACAAAGCTGACTTTAGCAACAATTTCACATATTTTATTAATTATCAAACGACTGCAAGCACACCAAATTATGTTTCATTACACAGTTCAACGGGTAATGTTATTCGAGTACTTAAAGACAACCAGAAGCTAAATGATAAATTAGGTCAATATGAAATTGGCGAAAAAACATTCTTTAGTTTCAAAACGTCGGAAGATGTTGAACTGAATGCTTGGATGATCAAGCCTCCCAACTTTGATAAAAATAAAAAATACCCAGTGTTCTTGACTATCTATGGTGGGCCAGGTTCGCAAACAGTTACTAATTCTTGGGGTGGTTCAAACTTCTTTTGGCATCAACTTTTGGCGCAAAAAGGATATATCGTTGTTTCTGTAGACAACAGAGGTACCGGAGCCAGAGGCGTTGATTTCAAAAAAATCACCTACAAGCAATTAGGGAAATACGAAACCGAAGATCAAATTGAAGCTGCAAAGTATTTCGCAGCTCTTCCGTATGTAGACGCATCGAGAATAGGAGTGCAAGGATGGAGTTATGGTGGTTACATGTCTTCCCTGTGTTTATTAAAAGGTGCTGACTATTTTAAAGCAGCTATTGCTGTAGCACCTGTAACCAATTGGAGATTTTACGACTCAATATACACCGAACGATACATGCAAACTCCTCAAGAAAATGAGGATGGGTACGATGATAATTCTCCGATAAATCATGTAGAGAAATTGAAAGGAAAATACCTCCTTGTCCATGGAATGGCCGATGACAATGTTCATCTTCAAAATACTACTGATATGATTTCGGCTTTAGTAGCTGCCGATAAACAATTTGACTTATTTGTGTATCCAAATAAGAATCACAGTATCTATGGCGGCAATACTAGATATCACTTGTATACCAAAATGACTAACTTTTTATTGGAGAACTTATAAAACCAGTTCAGCTAATCGTAGTCTAAAAGCTTATCAAATTTTACTATTTTAGACACTCCTAAAAATCAAACACACACTAAAATTATATTATGGCCAACGTATCAATAGAGAAAGAAGAATTGTGGGGACACCCAAAAGGATTGTACGTATTATTTTTTACTGAAATGTGGGAACGATTTTCCTATTATGGAATGCGAGCACTTTTAGTAATTTACATGATTGCTCAAGCTTCTCATGTAGATGGTCCTGGTTTAGGTTGGACCAAACTTGAAGCTTATCAACTTTATGGTTGGTATGTTATGTTAGTTTATGTGATCTCAATACCTGGAGGAATTTTAGCAGATAAAGTCTTAGGCCAGAGAAAAACCGTTATGCTCGGAGCAATCATATTGTGTCTAGGTCACGGTACACTAGCAATAGAAGCTGATTGGGCCTTCTTTACAGGATTAGCCTTAATTATTTTGGGTGTTGGTTGTTTAAAGCCTAACATTTCAACAATGGTTGGTGGTCTTTACCAGCAAGGAGATATTAGAAGAGACAAAGGATTTAGTATATTCTACATTGGCATTAATTTAGGGTCTTTATTAGCAACTTCTATTATAGGAGTAGTTGTTGCAGAATGGGGATGGCATGCTGGATTTGGATTGGCAGGAATTGCGATGTTATTGGGCCTAATTGTATACGTTTGGGGACAAAAGTACATTACACATGTCGGTAATAAGCCAACAGTTGAAGAAAAGAAAAATGACATTTCTTTAGTTAAGATATTTTCGAATATCTTTCAATCTCCTTTGCAATTAGTGATTCTAGTATCTTTATTAGCACTATCTCTTTATGCAGGGTTTACACTTGAAGGAGTTGATCATTGGGGCTACGGAGCTTTGTTCATCTTCCTCTCGTTTGTGATAGGCTTATTAATGATGATTTTTAAAAGTTTAGAAACTCAAGTATTAAAAGATCGTTTCTTAGTCTTATTACTTTCTTTTTTATTGGTAATTGTTTTCTGGGGAGCTTTTGAACAAGCTGGTGGATTAATGAGTGTATACACGGAAACAAAAACAGATAGAATGCTACTTGGCTATTTAATCCCAACACCAATGTTTCAAGGATTAAATGCTGGATTTATTATACTGCTTGCCGTTTGGATTGCTAATATTTGGGCAAAACGAAAACTTAAAAATAAAGAAGCTTCTTCCTTATTTAAAATGGCTACAGGAACAATAATAATGGGCTTAGGCTTTGTTTTCATGATATTTGCCGTTAAAGAATTTGATGCAAATGGCAGTTCAGGTATGCAATGGTTAGTTCTAGCTTATTTATTCCACACTATTGGAGAGCTATGCTCTTCTCCAGTATCTTTATCTTTTGTTACAAAATTAGCACCTGTTAAATACGCGTCATTAATGATGGGATTATATTTTGCAGCTACCGGACTTGGAGGAAAGGTTGCTGGTATTTTAGGTGAAAAATCAGAACATTTTGGAGAATACACTATTTTCAGTGGTATTGTAATTTTCACAGTTGTCTTCGGCCTTTTAGTTATTGCTTTATTGAAGCCATTGAAAAGGCTCACACATGGTGCAGAAGATAATGAAACTGTTCAACACGAAGCAGAAGGATTCGAATTAGCAGACGCTCAATCCTAATCCCATCAATTATGTCTAGCAATTCTACTGATCAGTTTTTCAAAAGCACAGTTTTAGGACATCCTTCAGGATTATTCGTTCTATTCTTCACCGAAATGTGGGAACGATTTTCTTTCTACGGAATGAGAGCTTTGCTAATCTTATTCTTAACAGCTTCTCTAGGAGACGGAGGATGGGAATGGACGAGAGGAAATGCCTCTGCCCTTTTCGGTTCTTATGTTGGATTGGTTTATCTTTCTACTATGTTAGGTGGTTATTTTGCCGATAAAATTATAGGCTTCCGCTGGGCCGTTGTTGTTGGCGCAGCTTTAATGTCGCTAGGACATGGAGCCATGGCTATCGAAACTGAATTTTCAATATACCTTGGTTTAATATTATTGGTTTTTGGAAATGGTTTCTTCAAACCAAACATGACATCAATTATTTCTGAGATGTATAAAGACAGGCCTGAAAAGAAAGATGGAGCCTATACCATATTCTACATGGGGGTAAACGCAGGTGCATTCTTCGGAATTCTTCTTTGTGGATATTTAGGCGAAAAAGTTGGCTGGAGTTGGGGCTTTGGTTTAGCCGGTATTTTCATGTTATTAGGAACCATGCAATTTTGGTTATCTCAAAATATTTTTGGCAATATTGGTTTAAAGCCTAATAAAGAGGACAAAGCCAGAGAATTGGAATTAGACGACGATACGAGAGTACCTTTTTCAATGTGGCAAAAAGCAATCATCTTTCTTTCTGCAGGATTAGGCTTGTTATGGATTATCAACGATCCCGCTTCTAAAATATCAGGAGGAGAGTTTAATGCTTTCGCTTTCTTAGGTGACAATGGGAATAATATAGCTATTCTCACAGCATTAGTACTTTTCTTAGTTCTGTTGATTTATCGTTTAACACAGTATTCAAAAACAACCAGAGAAAAATTAATTGCCGTTTCCTTCTTTGCATTCTTAACCATCTTCTTTTGGGCTATTTTCGAACAATCTCCTAACAGTTTGACAATATTTGCAAATGATTATACCGATCGGGTATTGGAAGGAAACTCAAGCATCATTTTCCTGTTTGTTAATTCCCTAATGACCATTATTCCATTGGCAGTTGTAACATGGGTATTATCCTTGTTGTTTAAGCAAACATTCAAAAAGTATGGCTTAGCAAATATCATATTAAGCTTTAGTTTTTTAATGGTTTGGATAATTGCAATTTGGATGCTCATGAAAGATTTCTATACTGCAGGCTATCTCCCACTATCGGATGGCACCTTAGATTTCTTGAAAATTGAAAAGGTAATCAAAAATGCTACTGAAGTTCCTGCCAGTTGGTTTTCTACGCTAAACTCCCTATTTATCATAACATTAGCCCCTCTATTTTCTAAGTGGTGGGAAAGCAAATACAATCCTTCTGCAAATATGAAATATGGCATAGGAATGTTTTTACTAGCGATTGGCATGGCATGTATAGCTTTTGGCGCAGATGGAATTGCTCCAGGTGCTCAAACAGCATCTGTAAGTATGATATTCTTAATCTTAGTATACTTTTTTCATACTATGGCTGAACTATGTATCTCGCCCGTTGGACTGTCTTACGTCAGTAAATTAGTTCCGGCAAGAATGATTGCATTTATGTTTGGTGTTTGGTATTTAGCAGTTGCAATTGGCATGAAAGGTGCCGGTAAATTTGGCGAAAACATTGATAAAATTGCCAACGAGGAAGGGATTAGTTATTTCTTTTGGCTGTTAACCATCGTTTCCGTTGCGGTAGGAGTGATATCCATTGTATTCCAACCTGTAATTAAGAAATTAATGCACGGAGTAAAATAGAACTCTTTTAAATATAAAAACCCATTCTGAATTATCAGGATGGGTTTTTTTATGTTTTTTTCTATCTTAGCTAGCAACAAATATCCAATCATTGTGTCAATAACGACTGAAAAAATAATCCACATAAGGCCTAGGTTTCATGTTCAGGTGGAAAATAGTGTTGAAGAAGTTCAACAACTAGTTTCTACCACTATTAAATCGCATGAATTCCCTTGTACGGGAAGTATTAAACATGGTTTTGGTACGATCAACATAATAAAAGAAGAACAACACTTTTGGTCTCCACAACTTACAGTTACAGTTGAGGAAGTAGATGGCAAAACAGAAATTCGCGGTTTATATGGACCAAAACCTTCTGTTTGGACCATGTTTATTTTCTTTTACTGCATACTAGGTTTTTTGACTATTATCTCAGCAATGGTTGGTTTCTCTAATCTAAGTCTAGATAAACCTGCAGGCATTTTATGGTTAACTCCTGTTTTTATGATTCTCTTTTTGTCGATCTATTTGGTATCTAACTTTGGCAAGTCCATTGGTAAAAATCAACTCATTGTTTTACATAATTTCTTTGAAAGTTCGCTAGGTCTTAAAATAGAAGACCATATTGTACAAGCTGATTAGTGGGGCAGTTTGTTTTTCAAAACACCATAAACATACGTCCCAAAAATAGAAGCTAAAATTGCAATGAAGATTGGAGTAAAGCCTGCTCCCAACAAAACAAACATCGGCCCGGGGCATGCACCTCCTAAGGCCCAACCCAATCCGAAAATTGAACCTCCAACCAGGTAACGAGTAATTCCTTTGTCTTTTGGAGCAATAACTATTTCAGAACCAAAAAACGATTTGATTTTAAAATGCTTTATCAACTGAAGCACTACTATTCCAAGCCCCACTGCAGAACCTATAATTCCATACATATGAAAGGATTTGAATCGAAACATCTCATAGATTCTAAACCAAGAGGCTGCCTCAGATTTAATTAGAATAATTCCAAACAGTATTCCAATGAATAAATATATAACTTGTCTCATATCAAAAAATTTGAGGTATAATAAAATGAACCATAATTAGGCCTCCTATAAAAAACCCGATTACCGCAATTAAAGAAGGGACTTGGAGATTACTTAGTCCTGAAATGGCATGCCCTGAGGTGCAACCTCCAGCATACCGAGTTCCAAACCCCACTAAAAACCCTGCAATAATCAATATCGAGATTGACTGCCAATCGCCAAAAACAGTTGATTCAAATAATCTTGAAGGCATATAGGCCTCTCCTGCATCTGAAAAACCTAACTCTTTCAAATCTTGCACAACACTCTCTTCTATTTTAACTGAAGCATCATTGGTTAAAAATTCACTCCCTATAAAACCACCAGTTATTACTCCTAATACAACAATGAGATTCCACTGTTGCTTTCTCCAATCAAATTTAAAAAATTCTATTTTCCCTCCTGCTCCGCAAATCGCACATAAGGTCCTCAAATTCGAAGACATGCCAAAACGTTTTTCCATTAACAACAACAAAGTCATTATCAAGGTTATTAGTGGACCTGAAACATACCAAGGCCATGGTTCTTTAATCAATTCTATCATATGTCTGTCTCTTATACACATCTCCGAGCCCACGAGACAGGCAGAAATCTCG
>CAJXRL010000038.1 GCA_913059105.1 uncultured Flavobacteriales bacterium | reverse complement strand
GTAGATCGTCGGCAGCGTCAGATGTGTATAAGAGACAGATTCAGATCCTTCAATTTTTTCTTCTACTAATTTTACAATTTCAGACTTTGTAATCATCACCAACAATTGTTTTATGAAAAGAGGGGACGAATGTCCCCTCTTTATCAATTCCAACTAAATTCGATGCAAAAGTAATCAATTTTATGTAAATACCTAAATCTTAATATTGATACCTATTGTAATACTAATTGTTTCTATGCTTTGAGAGTAATCCGCAAATTCTGTTGGGCCTGCACTAGATCCATTTATGGTTGAACTTATAGCAATATCTTCAAAATCTTGCACTGCCCTTATATAATCAAACCCAATAGTGAAATAGGTAGTTTGATTAATTTGGGTCATGATAGTGGCCCCTAAATTTAGATTTAAAGTATTAGCTGTGGAACTACTTTGATTTATTAATTGTGTTACTTGTCCATTTGAAAGGGTTATAGTAGTACTGGGGTAGGCCATATTGTGTAAACCAAGACCAAACTTAGTTAAGAAATACGTTTTTGCATCAATAGCTGTCCTTGTTCCAACGCCAACATTCAAAGTTTTAGAATTCCAGCTTTTACTTGTAGCCGAAACACTAACCGAACTTGGCAATGCATTCCGAAACGGAATTATCAATTCATCTTCATCAAGTGGGTTAGAAGAGTAGCCTAAGTCGACAATAAGATAGAAACTTGAAGTAATGAGGTAACTTAAGTTTGCATTCAATTGAATGCCAGTCTTTGCTAGTCCAGCTTTTTCATTATTAATATCAATTTCACCAAAATCTCCAAGTGCAAATGAAGGCCCTATTTTAAAACCTAATGAAAGTTTTGATTCAGCTATAGTGTTTAGGTCTTCCCGTTCCCTGCTTTGGCCAATTACTAATTGCGTCATGAACAGCAAAGCGAATAGAGTAGTAAATATATTAGTCATAAACTTAGTTTTGATCCTCTGTGCTAATTTTTTGCCCTTTTTTATACTTTACAACTTGCCTCACTTTCCCTGCTTGTTTTTCATAAAATGTAAAATTACCATGGGGGATCCCGTTAACGTAGTATTTTTCACTCTCTAGGGTGCCAATATTGTAAAAGCTTGTTACCTTACCGTTTATTCTTCCCTTATCGTAGTTAGCTTCCATCATCTTTTGGCCGTTGTCGTGATAAAAGGTCCAGTTTCCATTCTGCTTGCCTTCTACATAATGTCCTTCATCTCGTAGATTTCCATTACCATACCAGCTTTTTCTTACACCATCTAACAGTCCATTTTTATACGACTCTTCTAGCTCTTTCTTAGTATTGATATTCCAATAACTCCATGATCCGTTTTTCTTATTTGAGGAATATTCGCCGGTATAACGTTGATTACCATTTGGGAACCATCCTTTCCATAATCCGGTCATTTCTCCATTTATGTAGAAGCCCTCATCTTGCGCACTTTTATCAGAAAAATAAGTGTTCCATTTTCCGTCTTCCAAACCGTTTTTATATTTTCCTGTTATGATTAATGTCCCATTTTCGTGAAAGATCTCCCAGAGTCCATTTTTCTTATCGTTTAAGAAACTGCCATTCTTCCATTTTTCTCCCGTTTCGTAATGGTATGTCCAAACTCCATTACGCTTCCCATCTTCAAAATTTCCGCTTGAAAGTATTTGGTCTTTATTGGCATAATAATAAACCCATTTTCCATGTTGTGTATCCTTCTTGAAGCTACCCTTCATGTCTACCATTTCACTTTTGTGGTACCATTCCCATTCGCCACTTTTCTTGCCATTTAGAAAAGTTCCTTTTTCAGCTAAAGTTCCTTCCTCAAACCAAGCACTATAAGCCCCAGTGAGTTTGCCTTCAGTGTAAATTTTCTCTGCTTTTTTGTTGCCGTTTTCATAATAGTCTTTCCAAAGGCCATGCTTTTGTCCAAGTTTGTAATTCCTTAATTGACTAAGGTTTTCATTTTCTTGAAAATACTTCCAAGTCCCATCTTCTTTGTTTTCTGCAAATTGCTTTGTATTTGCTAGTTTTCCGCTACTGTAAAATTCTTTCCAAACACCATGTTTCCTGCCTTTTGTAAAACTTCCATTGGCTTTTATTTTTTCATTTTCATAGTACTCCGCCCAACTGCCTTCGCCATTTTCAACTAAAAGCTTTCCAGACTCATCGAAGAAATTAAGCGTTCGTTCACCTTCATTATAATTTATAATCTTTTTAACCTGTCCGTTAGAATACCAATACTTCCAATCATTAATTCGAATATCTGTTTTATAGATACCTTCCCATTCCTTTGTTCCATTTTCATGGAAGTTAGTCCAAGAACTATCTTTATATCCATTATTATAAAATCCATTCATCGCTAGTTTGCCGTTGTCAAAAAAAGTTTGAAAATTTCCATCCCTTTTGGCGTTTTTAAAACTTCCTTTTTCACTGAGCTTACCATTGTCAAAAAAGTGCTCGTAATCTCCTTCTAACGCACCAAAGTTGTAGTTCACCTTTTGAATGAGAATACCTTTCTGGTTATAATATTTCCATTCTCCTTCCTCAATTCCACCTTGTACCAAACGTCCTTCGGCTTTGGGTTTTCCATTTTCCCAGGTGTACGTGGTAAACTCTTGCGCTTTCAATACAGTTTGAAAGACGAAAAGACATATTACAAAAAGAATCTTCTTCATTTGTTCTTGCTATTTGAAGCAAATTTATAGCTAATATTCAGTCCTTTTTGGAATGTTGAAGCAGAATTATAAACATCGAATTCTTGCACTTTTTCTTTACCAACAGAATTAGATTTATATTTACCGACCGTGAAAAATAAACCACTCATAATCGCTCATAGAGGAGCTTCAGGATTAGTGCCTGAAAATACCTTAGTTGCTTTCGAAAAAGCGATTGAAATTGGAGTAGATCGGATTGAGATGGATTTACGGCAGACCCTAGATGGAGTGGTTATTGTTTTGCATGATAAAACACTAAAACGAACTACAAATGGTTGGGGAAGTGCACGTAAAATGTCAATGACAAGGATTCAACGATATTCCGCAGGTTCTTGGTTTCATTATGATTTTAGTAGCGAGAAGGTTCCAACATTTCGTCAAGTTCTAGAATTGGTCAATGGCAGAACCAAACTATTATTAGAAATAAAGGATGGTAGCCCTTATCATCATGGGATCGAGAAAAATGTAATAGATCTGATTAATGAATACAATGCACAGGATTGGTGCATTGTTCAATCTTTTAACGATAAGGTTCTAAAAAACTTTAGAGCGCTTCCGGGATTAAATAGCGATGTCCAAAAGCTTTTTGAAATTGTAATTCCTGTTGCACCTTTTTATGGCGGCAGTAAATTCTCGTATAAATCTATTCGATCGTATGATTTTGCGCAAGAAGTAAACGTAAATTTTAAAAATGTTACTCCCTTAGTAGTTAGAAAAATTCATAAAATGGGCAAAAAGATTAACGTTTGGACTGTTAACGATGATTTTGACTTACGCCTGTTTGTAGAAATGGGAGTGGATGGAATAATTACCGATTACCCAGATCGATTAAAGCGAATTCTAGAAAAAAAATAAATTTCTCATTTCTCCAGGCATCGTTTTAGGTAATTGAAGTATCATATGCACGAAAATTTAAACTAAACATCATGAAAAAACTGCTCTCGATTGTTCTACTTGGCTTTATGCTAATAGCTTCTACAAACCTCATTTCTCAAATTACCGTTACCAACAACTTTCAAAACCTAGCGGTGGCAGATGGATTGGTAGACAATCACGTTACGGATGTTTTTATAGAAAATGATTCAAATGTATGGATAGCTACCATTGCCGGCTTGTCTTTTTACGATGGATCTAGTTTTTCAAATTATACTACAACAAATAGCGGGTTGAATAATGACAACATAAGAGAATTGGAATATGCTCAGAGAAAAATTTGGATGATTACCGATAGTGGGATTTCGAGTTTTGATGGATTGTCCTTTATAAACTACACAACTACGAATGGTCTAATCAGTTCTAATATTCTTGGTCTTGCAGCGACAAGTACAGATACTCTTTGGATGACGTCGACAACTGGGTCAGGTAAGTTTGACGGCACTGCATTTACGAACTACCCTGTACAAAACGGAAGAGACATAGAAACAGATAGTTTAGATCGAGTTTATGTGATGAGAGCAACCGTCGCCAATGCTTTTCCCTTTGCTCGATTATACGAAAATGGTGCATGGTCTATGCCAACTCAATCTGGGATCAATTTTGGAATTGGCGGAGCAAAATTGATAAAAACAGCCTCAAATAGACTATACGTAACTGGTTTTGCAGCAAATCCAACTGTTTTTGTTAGAATTGATTATCCTCTAAATTGCACAGCGCAATCGGTTTACTTGAATAATTCGCCACACACAAATGCTGTGAATGATAAAGTAAATCCACAACAATTTGAAGAACTAAATGGAATACGTTGGATGGGAGCAGGGAATAACGTGCCATTTTACGTTGTAAGTTCAGATTCGAACTATATTAACCAGTATGTGAGTAATTCAATCGCAGTGAGTTCTTGCATAAAAGGGAAAGATAATTTGTTGGCAATTGGTTCAAATGTAGGAATATACCTGAGTAAGCCAACTATTAAAAAGACCAGTATCGGAAATGCTCAAGAGTTTGCTGTTAACAATATTCGAACTTCAGTAACGGTTACTGATCCATTGTTTTCCAACTTGTCAACGGGTAGTGCAAACTTTGAATTCCCTAAAGACAGCAATTCTCATGGGATTTATAGTGCCAACTTTATAGTTGCTGCTAAAAAATCCAATCAAACTAATTATGAAGTTCATCCTACAAGTGGATTTGTGGCTGCTTTCAGTCCAGGACCAATCACAACATCTGGAGGTTTGGCAAACGCATACATGGTTCGTGTTACTAAGCAAGAAATAATTAGCCACCAATCAAGTTTCAACCAAAGTGCATATGTAATGCCTGATGGCATTAAAAATTGGCCTGCTGTTGGCGATACAACAATTGGTATTGCATTAGATTTAGCACCATTTTTTGACTTAAACAATAATGGTTGTTACGATCCTCAGAATGGAGATTATCCAATTATTAAAGGGGATGAAGCGTTGTATTGGGTTAATCATCCAATCAATCAAAACATAGAATTGGAGTATCATTGGATGATGTATGCATTTGTCGATACAAGTTTAACGTTAGATCAAACAATATTTGTGGATTATACAATTGTAAATAGAGCCAATGTGGTGTATGATTCTGTTAAAGTTGGCCTTTTCCTTGATTCCGACGTAGGGAATGCGTCAGACGACTATGTAGGCTGCGACAGTATTAACGACATTATGTACTCTTATAATGGTAGTTTCTTTGACCTAGGGCAAGTCGGAAATCGAGGTTATGGCAAAAATACTCCTGCACTTGGAGTAAAATTTATTAGTGACCCAATGACATCGTTCACTTCTTTTAACACTGGAAATGTGCCCAATGGAGGGCCCACGACATCCCAGCACTGGTTGAGTTACATGAACGCTAAATGGAAAAATGGTCAAGATTTAAAATATGGAGGAAATGGATATAATTCTGCAGCAGTTTCAAATTCTCCAACAACTCACATGTATACTGGGGACCCTTTCGCTTTGACAGGTTGGACTGAACTTACTCCGGGGTCCATGTCACCTGCAAATGGTAGTGGCGATCGAAGAACGCTCGGTAGTATGCCATATTTTTCATTGCAGCCAAATGAGCGTAAAACCATTGAAATTGCTGTTGGATTCGGGAGAACGGCAGATACTACGTCACAAATTGGTCAAAATGTAAGAGAGTTAGTTAGAGTATTAAACGGTGCAAGTACCTATACTACTGGCATTAATCTGCCTGCTTTAACGTTCACAACAACTGATTCTTGTATTTTGATTACCTCAATTAAAGAGCTTCTTAGCGCTCAAAGTGAAATGTCAGTTTTCCCTGTACCTAGTTCAGGTGAGTTAACCATTGAAACGGAAGAAAATATGCTAGTGGTAGAGGTGTATGATATGAAAGGAGCGAAAGTATTATCGATCCCAACTCGTCAGAATAGAATTCAATTGTCCTTAACAGAATATCGTAATGGATTCTACCTAGTTAGAGTGCAATTGCAAGATGAATCGTGGAGAATGAAAAAGGTAATTAAAATGTAGATTTTAATCAAAGAATTAAAGCCCAATAGTTAAATTTCAGCTGTTGGGCTTTTTTCTTACAATAATCTCGCTGCTTCCTTGGCGTGGTAGGTTAAAATGATATCTGCTCCGGCTCTTTTCATGGAAACAAGTTTTTCCATCATTACTTTTTCGCCATCAATCCAACCGTTTTGAGCGGCAGCTTTCACCATGGCATATTCGCCACTAACATTGTAGGCAGCCAATGGCAAATCGTGAGTGTCTTTTAAATCTCTTATAATGTCCAAATAGGACAAGGCAGGTTTAACCATTAAAATATCTGCACCTTCTTCCACATCTAATGCTGCTTCTTTTAATGCTTCAATGCGGTTTGCTGGATCCATCTGATATGTTTTTCGATCGCCCAAACTTGGCGTAGAATCGGCAGCATCTCTAAAAGGGCCATAAAATGCAGAGGCATATTTAACAGCATATGACATAATTGGGATGTCTGAAAATTCATTCAAATCCAAGGCGTCTCGCATGGTTGAAATCATGCCATCCATCATGCCCGAGGGAGCTAATAAATCTGCCCCGGCATTTGCCATAGAAATACTTTGCTTCTCAAGGTTAATCAGCGTTTTATCATTGTCTACGTCCATTCCGTCCTTAGCGCCAACAGCTGGCACTAAAACGCCACAATGCCCATGGCTTGTGTATTCACAAAAACATACATCGGCAATGACATAAAGTTGGGGGTAATTTAATTTAATGTATCGAATCGCCGTTTGAACAACCCCTTCATCGTTCCAAGATTCACTTCCTATTTCATCTTTGTGCTTCGGTATCCCAAATAACATAATAGAAGGGATTCCTAATTCAACGATCTCTTTTAATTCCGCATCTAACTGATCTAGAGAATAACGAAAAACGCCCGGCATCGTTGCGATTTCCTTTTTAACGTTTTCTCCTTCTTCAACAAAAAGCGGATAAATAAAATCGTTAACACTCAAGTGATTCTCCCTTACCATAGCGCGAATCATTTCATTTTTTCGAAGTCTTCTAGGTCTAAACATGTTCTTCTAATTTTTCAATGGCTATAATCATTCCTTCTGTTGTATGCGGTGCTGCAATAGCTGAAACTTTATTTCCTTTTTGCTCCACAACTTTTGCTGTGCTCGGTCCAATGCAAATAATTTTTTCAGACTTAACGTTAACTTTTGCATTCAGCATATTCTGATAAAAGGCTTTAAATGTAGAGCCACTTGTAAAAGTAAGGTAATCGATTCCTTTGTCTAGTATCGCTTCAAATGTTTCGGAGCCGTAGATGATTGGGAGGTTTTCGTAGATAGTTGCTGGAATTGGGCTTGCTCCTCTTTTTTCAAAAACGTGAAAATATTCTTTACTCGCCAAGTTAGACTGAGGAATTAATATATTTTTTCCTTCAATATTTTCGTCCATGTTTTCAGCAAGAACTTCTGCGGTATATTGAATGGGCACAAAGTTGGTTCTGTAACCCAGTTGCTCCAATTTTAATTTTGTTTTTTCGCCAACGGTTGCAATTTTTAAATTTGGGTAGTAATAAAATTTAATGCCCTTATCTTTTGCGATTTGGAAAAAAAATTCGACCGCTTTTGCCGAAGTAAAAACAATCCAATCTATTGTTTCTAGTTTTTCAAGCTGCCGATGAATAACCATTAAATCTTTCGACAATTGGAATTGAATCATAGGAAGCTCTGTAACTTCCGCCCCTTTTTTCTCTAATTGTTCTCTAAAATTTTTGTTGTCCTCTGCTGATCGAGTAACCAGTACTTTTTTTCCTTTCATCTTCTTATTTAGATGATGTTTCAGCGGCTAATCTTCTGTCTCGCACTTTTTGCATCAAGTCATTTGCCAATTGTTCTGCTAATCTGTTAGCACCGTTTTTATGTCCTTGAATGGTGTCAATTTCAACGACTGTCCCGTCTCCTGAAGCATATAGCCCTTTAATGTGGATTGAGTTGCCATCTATTTGAGCATAAGCAGCTAAAGGGAAATTACAGCCGCCACCGCATGCGGTTAGAAAACTTCGTTCGGCATCTGTTGCTAAGTGAACGTTTTTGTCATCTAGTTTTTGCACTAAATTCGCCGTGGTTTTGTCACCTTCCCTAATTTCAAGGGCTAACGCGCCTTGACAAACAGCAGGAATCATTTCTTCTTCGGTTAAAAATTCGGAGACTTCAGCTAACATTCCTAGACGCTTCAAACCGGCAACAGCTAAAATAATGGCATCGTATCCACCGTCTTTCATTTTTTTAATTCTGCCGTCTAAGTTGCCTTGAATAAATTTTACTTCAACGTCAGGTCTAATTTGCAGAATTTGAATTTGCCTTCTTAAACTTCCCGTTCCAATAACAGAACCTTCAGGTAAATCTCTCAACGGTTTTCCTGAATTAGAGAGAAATGCATCTCTGACATCTTCTCGTTCTGAAATAGCTCCAATCTGTAAACCGGGGACTTGTTCAATTGGCAAATCTTTGTAGCTGTGCACGGCTATATCCACTGTCTTGTTTAACAAAGCTCGCTGAATGGCTGAAGTAAAGGCTCCCATTACTTCAATGTTACCGTCATCTCCGCTTGTACGAATTATTTTGGTAATATATTCTATTTGAGGGTCTAGCGTCTTTAATTGCTCAATAACATGAGTTGTTTGTGTTAATGCAAGTTTACTGCCTCGTGTGCCAATGATAACTCTTCGCTTTGGCACAAATAATTCTACTTCATCCAAATCAAAAACTTTTTTTACTGTATTAATAGGATTGTCCGTAAAGTGCAGATTTTGTGCCATTTCGTGCATTTGTTCCATTGGGTTTTTAGAAATTTTACGAATCATGCGATGAGCAAACTTCTCAATCAGCTTCTTTTGCTCTTTTGTCACTTCGCCTAACTTAGGCATCAGCCATTTCAATTCGTCATCTTTCGTTTCGTTCAAACCATTCCAAAAGGCCTCGATTACAGGTGCGGCTTTTCTCTGGTAGTATGCTTCTGTGAATTTCGAAACTTCGTCATTAATAATTTCTTTTACCTGTGGAATTTCATTGTGGCGCTTTAATAGCCCTTCGAAAGTCATTTTCTTTATATCATCTAGGTCATATAAATGAATATTGTCTAGCTTTTTGAGATTCGGGTTAAAGTTTCGAGGTAAACCGAAGTCAATTAAAAGTTTTGGTTTTTTTGGAGAAGCTGCAAATTGTGCTCTAGTGCATTTAGAATTTTCAATTTCTTTTTCGGCCAATAAATTTACTTCGCCTTGAGTTCCACCAATAATAATATCTACGTCCGCTAATAAGTAGGGCAATTTGCTAACGTGAACAGCTTCGCCATCCCATTCGGCAGCCATTTCACTTGCTCTTTCCAAATTGTGACTCGCAATAAATAGTTTGTTTATCGAAGATCGATCTAAAACAGTATTGACCAAATTTGCCATGTTTCCTGTGCCAACTAGTAACAAGTTGCAGTCGTTTAAATTGAAATCATGCTTGTTAATCAACTCAAAGCCAACAGTTGCTAGTGAGGCAGAATGTTTCCCTATGTTTGTTTCTAACCTGCTTCTTTTACCAACGTGTATCGCTTGTCGAATAAATTCGTCTAAAATGGGACCGATGGTTTTGTTTTTTCTGGCAAGATCAAGAGCATCTCTAATTTGTCCTACAATTTGATGTTCACCGATGGCTTGAGACTCCAAACCCGCAGCAGTGGAAAAAAGATTTTGTACTGCAATTTTTGTGTCAGGAAGAACGGTTAAGTATTGACTATAATTTCCAAATCGCTCTAAATATTTTTCCAAATGCAAGTAGCTGTCTCCGAAAGCATACAAGGATAATCTATTGCAAGTAGAAATGATGAAAACTTCTTGATAGACTTGCTTTAATTCTTGAAGAGCTTGTTCGGTTTGCTCTGAATTTAATGCCAGTTGTTCCCGAACTTCGATTGGAGCGTAGCGGTGGCTCAGTTCAATCCCTACAATTCTATTCATTCAAGCTAATTAAAAAGAGAAGCAAATTTACCCAAATAAAGGTTCGAATATAATGATAATTGTCACGTTATTCTTACAAGAAGGTTGATGATTTACAGGGATGAAACCAAGAATAAAGTTTCTCATACAAAAATGCCTTGCCAAAAGTTCAATTGTTGAAAAAAAAAGTGAAATAATGCTTGAACAAGCGGTAGAATCTAAGACTACTTTATTCTGAGATTTGTTAATAAAACTAAAGCACAGTTATTGTAAAAAGAGACATACAATTCTACTTTAGACAAAGTTAATCGTGTATTAACAATCTCATGAACAAAAAACGCCAATTAATTGAAAATGAAAGAAACAGCCACTAACGTAGCAGCCGACCAAGCGACAACTTCTGTTGGAGACAACCAGCAAAATGCTCAAAAAAGAGCAACCTATACATATGAGCAAGTAATTCAAAGCGCCACCGAATATTTTAGTGGTGATGAGCTAGCAGCAAGTGTTTGGTTAAACAAATATGCATTGAAAGATTCAGCAGGAAATCTATATGAAAGAACTCCTGATGACATGCATAAAAGAATGGCTTCGGAAATTGCGAGAGTGGAATCTAAGTATTCAAACTCATTAACAGAAAGAGAAGTTTATGATTTATTGAAAGACTTTAAATACATTGTTCCTCAAGGTGGGCCGATGACAGGAATTGGAAATCCATTTCAAATTGCTTCATTGTCTAACTGTTTCGTAATTGGTAATAAGGGTGTGGCTGACTCTTATGGTGGTGTTATGAAAATTGACGAAGAACAAGTTCAATTAATGAAGAGAAGAGGTGGAGTTGGACATGACTTATCTCATATTAGACCAAAAGGAAGTCCTGTTATGAACAGTGCTTTAACTTCAACTGGTATCGTTCCATTTA
Organism: uncultured Flavobacteriales bacterium; assembly: GCA_913059105.1. GTDB lineage: Bacteria > Bacteroidota > Bacteroidia > Flavobacteriales_E > Vicingaceae > NORP294. The sequence goes on along the minus strand of CAJXRL010000038.1, from coordinate 3,676 downwards.
TGGAACGGTATTCAAACTCAACGAGAGAAGTTGCTCAAGATGGTAGAAGAGGTGCATTGATGTTAAGCGTATCTGTTAAGCATCCAGATGCTGAGCATTTTGTAGATGCTAAGATGGACGGTACTAAAGTTACTGGAGCTAACGTTTCTGTGAAAATAACGGATGACTTTATGAAAGCTGTCAAGGAAAACAAAAATTTCCCACAGCAATACCCTATTGAAAGTGCGAACCCAACATATACCTCTGAAACTAGTGCTACAAAATTGTGGGACAAAATTATTCACAATGCATGGAAATCAGCAGAACCAGGTATTTTATTCTGGGATACTGTAATTAATGAATCAGTAGCTGACTGTTATGCAGATTTAGGATTTAAGACTATTTCTACGAATCCTTGCGGAGAAATTCCATTATGTCCGTATGACTCTTGTCGTTTATTGGCGATTAATTTATTCAGTTACGTAGAAAATCCATTTACACCCGAAGCTAAGTTCGACATGGTGAAATTCAAAAAGCACGCAATGTCTGCTCAAAGAATTATGGATGATATTGTTGATCTTGAAATGGAGAAGATTGACGCTATTATTAAGAAAATTGAAGATGATCCAGAAGGCTTAGATGTGAAGCAAACTGAATTAACACTTTGGAAAAAGATCAAGCAAAAGTGCATTGAAGGCAGAAGAACTGGAGTTGGTATTACAGCAGAAGGAGATATGTTAGCTGCTTTGGGTAAAAAATACGGAACAGATGAAGCATTAAATTTTTCAGTAAAAGTTCACAAGACATTAGCTATAGAAGCTTACCGTTCTTCAGTTGAATTAGCAAAAGATAGAGGTTCATTCCCGATTTATGATTCAATTCGAGAGGAGAAGAATCCGATGGTGAATAGAATTAAGGAAGCTGATCCTGCTTTATATGAGGACATGGTAAAATACGGTAGAAGAAATATCGCCTTATTAACTATTGCTCCAACAGGAACAACTTCTATTATGACACAAACTTCTTCAGGTATTGAGCCAGTATTTATGGTTTCTTACAAGAGAAGAAAGAAAATTAATCCAAACGATCAAAACTCTAGAATTGACTTTGTTGATGAGGTAGGTGATTCTTGGGAAGAGTACAATGTATTTCACCACCACTTTAGAACTTGGTTAACTGCAAACGGTTACGACGCAAACGAGGTTTCAACTTACGGTCAAGAAGAGCTAGATAAAATTATTGCTAAAACTCCTTATCACGGGGCAACAGCAAATGATGTGAACTGGGTAAACAAAGTGAAAATGCAGGGAGCTATCCAAAAATGGGTAGATCACTCGATTTCCGTAACTGTGAATATTCCTGAGGAAACTACTGAAGAAATGGTTTCTAAAATCTATATGGCTGGATGGGAAAGTGGTTGTAAAGGAATTACTGTTTATCGAGATGGATCAAGATCTGGAGTATTGGTAAGCAACGACGATAAAGGAAAGAAAGAAAAGGCCGGAGCTTTCATGGAAACACAAGCTCCACCAAGACCAAAAGTATTAGAGGCTGATATTGTTAAATTCAACAACAACCATGAAAAGTGGGTTGCTATTGTTGGAACAATTGATGGGAGACCTTATGAGATTTTTACAGGTAGGGCAGAAGATTCATTCTCAATTTTAGGTCAAGTTGATAGTGGCTGGGTATTAAGAAACAAAACAATTGACGGGAGAGCTCGCTACGATTTTCAGTACGAAGATAAAGACGGTTACAAAACGACAATTGAAGGACTTTCAAGAACGTTTAACAAAGAATATTGGAACTACGCTAAACTAATTTCAGGAGTCTTAAGACACGGTATGCCGATTGAATTTGTTGTGGATATGGTGGCAAACCTTCATTTGAGCGATGAGAGCTTGAATACTTGGAAAAATGGGGTTCAAAGGGCATTGAAAAAATACATTCCCGACGGTACCAAAATCGATGGACAATCTTGTCCTGAATGTTCTTCTGAAGAAGGATTAATGTTCAAAGAAGGTTGTTTAACTTGCGTTGACTGTGGATACAGTAAATGTGGGTAATGAATAATGAATAGATACTTTGAAAAGCCTCAGCAATATTGTTGAGGCTTTTTTAGTTTATTATATATGGTAACTTTGACTATGACTATTCGCCAATTTCTTTTATTGTTAATTATTGCCGCTTGCACCATGGCATGCAAAACCAATGGGACAGTGTCGCATAAAAAAAGGAAAACTAAGTCTAAAAGTAAAAAGAAATGCGATTGTCCTACCTTTAGTAATCTAGAACAAAAAGTACCGACAATTATTTCTGAAAAGCACTATTTCTTTAGCTAGATGAGCATATTTAAGGGTATCTTTGCTATTTAGATTAAATCTAAATAATATCAATGAAGAGCAACTTAGCAGACTATAAAGTTGGAGATAAAGTTATCTTAAAGAATGTGTTAGACTCGCAGTTAACCATTCAGCTATATAGTATGGGTTGTATCGTAGGAGAAGAACTGTTAATTGAGCGTAAGGCGCCTTTTGGGGATCCCATTATCATCAGTGTTGAAGATAGTTTTATAAGCCTTCGGAAAGATGATGCTCAGAAAATGCAAGTAGAACTAAGCGAATAGATTTGGAGAAGAAAGCATTTACGGTAAAAGATAAACTTAGATTAGTTTTAGTAGGGAATCCAAATTCTGGAAAATCCACGCTTTTCAATTCACTCACTGGTTTAAACCAACGAATTGGAAATTTCCCTGGTGTTACGGTAGAAAAGAAAATAGGTTCTGTTCGTATTAACGATGAGGTAGTTGCTGAAGTAATAGATCTCCCTGGAACTTATAGTTTAAGTCCTCGATCAGAAGACGAAAGAGTGACTTTCGACTACCTTAACGATAGTTCGAGGACTGATTTACCTGAATTAATTGTAGTGGTTGCTGATGCATCCAATTTGAAGCGAAACTTATTGTTAGCAACACAATTAATCGATTCGGAACAGCCAACCCTGTTGGTTCTAAATATGATGGATGTTGTGGAACGCAACAAGCAAAGTATAGACATAGTACAACTGCAAAAAAGATTAGGAATTCCTGTTATTCCAATGAATGCTAGATTGGGCAAAGGAACAAAGGAGTTGAAGGCAGTAATTGAAAATTATCAATATAAAAAGGCAGACAAGTTTATTGAAGATCATGAATCGAAAGATGCTTTAGAAAATACCATTCATCGTTTTGATAAAATTAAGGGCATTATTGCAGAGACGCTGACTAAGAATGGAGAGTCCAGAACCGCAACAGTTACTCGAAAGATCGATAGTGTTTTTACCCATCCAATATGGGGTTTTTCGATTTTCCTATTCATTTTATTCCTCATTTTTCAAGCCATTTTCTCGTGGTCCTCTTATCCAATGGAATGGATTGAAGGCGGGTTTTTGGTGCTCGGCAATTGGCTTGCTGAAACCTTACCACAAGGAGTTTTAAATGACTTGTTGGTTGATGGGGTATTAGCTGGGTTGGGTGGAATTATCATTTTTATTCCACAAATTGCCATGTTATTTATGTTCATTGCAATTCTTGAAGATACAGGCTATTTGTCTCGAGTCAGTTTTCTTACCGATGCCTTACTAAAACGATTTGGACTCAATGGAAGGTCTATAATCTGTCTCTTATACACATCTCCGAGCCCACGAGACAGGCAGAAAT
>CAJXRL010000037.1 GCA_913059105.1 uncultured Flavobacteriales bacterium | reverse complement strand
AGATCGTCGGCAGCGTCAGATGTGTATAAGAGACAGTAGCTGCTCTATTACTTATAATCTCTATCCTAATAATCTTTTATGATTTTATCTTGTATGGGGGATGCCTCTTAATAGCAACAGCAGTAATTCATAAAATTTGGAATACTTGGATTCGAAAAAAGAGTAAAAAGGTAACTGAACTTGAAAGTGAAAATGAAGGTTTAAAAACTAAAATAGAGGAATTAAACAAACAAAAATCAAATGTTCTTGGCATTAAAGATATTTTAGAATTGGGTTTAAAAGAGTTTGATACCAAACTCACCCGAACATGAAATCAAAATGTCAAAATGGGTGAAAAGACAGTTCATTTTATTGGTGCCCTTGAAGTAAAGGTTATAGCAAAATATGGTATTGATATGAAGAATTTAAAAATTCATCAAGGCCATACATCGAATGTTGTTAAGCTTGCCGATGTAAACCCTAAGTTTTTATCGTTCAATGGCCTGGAATACGACTGGAAAATTTGTGAACTAAAAGAATTTAAGCAACCCATATTGGGTGCAGATCATTGGCGAACTGCTGATCAACTTAAAACCCATGTTTCTGTACTTCAATAACAGTTAAGAAAAGAAACACATCAACAAATGGTTAATGGACCAGAAGAACTGGATTGGGTAATTAATCCAATGAAAGAGGGGGTGTATGAAATGATTCGCTTAATGTTTGGCTTAACAAGCAAGCAGTTAGTAATAGTTGATAAATACGATGAGACATTTATTTCATTAGATCAATTTAGCGGAGCTCGTAACATGCCAAAGATGGCCTAAGGTCAGATGACATCACACATTTACAAAAAGGGGAGTCTACTAAACTCATTAGTTATTTAGAAAAGTTAGGTACGGCAAATCCGACAATTACAAATTTGGAACTAACTACTGCTGAAAAGGAAATATATGTTGGTGATTATAAATATGGAGAAGGACCAAATGATGGATTAACAGTTAAATTTAGTAAAAGTAATAACCTTAAATTCGGAAGGCTTGGCAAGTCTGGAGGACTTCTAATGATAAGGGACCACATAGCTTTACATATCGTGGGACTTCTTCAACTGAAATAATTTTTCATGTAGTAAATAATCAAGTTCAATCATTTAGCAGTGTTGATCCAAACCTAACATTGAAAGCCATCAAAGTGTACAAGTAAATAAAGCATTCGAAGAGTAGAGCAAATTACTGTGAAATGCAACTTATTATCAACTGTTTATCTAAATTGAGTTCATGAATGCAAAGTATTTGCCCGATCCGAATGCTTCCTCGGTAGCTTTAGCGAAGAAGGGCAGAAGTGGCAAGGCCAAAAGAATTAATGTTGCCTTAAAAGTGGATCTACAAAGACTGATTAGATTTTAATAAATAATGGCTTTCCATAAAGAGAAGTGTTTAATTTTTATATCAAGAAGCAGGTATTTTGGTATTACTTTTGATTCCAATGGAAGTTGTTTTTTTAATAGGTTCAATACAAGCAGTTTTTTTAGCCCTATTGATCTTTATTAAGAAGGCCAAGATGTTAGCTGATAAGTTTCTAGCAATATGGCTCTTGTTTATGGGGACCCATCTTGTTTTTGCATATCTGATTCACGAAGGTCTTCATCTGGAGCACCCCGTTTTTATTTCTTTTGCTGTTAGTTTTGCTATGCTAGAAGGTGCATTTACATATATTTATGTAAGTATCCTTATCAGTAAAAATCAACAATTTAAATGGCGTTATTTAATTCACCTAGCACCTTATGTGATATTTACTGCCATCATATTTTTCACTGTTTTTAATAGCGAAAAAACTCCATCTGAAGGTATTTATTTATTATTTAATGAACCTACTCCAGTTGTGCTTCTGGTTCAGCTTTTAGATGTATTCTTAGGACCAATTTATATGATAGGGTGCTTAGTTAAGTTGAAAAAACACCAACGTAAGCTAAGTCGAAATTTTTCTTATACGGAAGAAATAGATTTAAACTGGTTAAAATATGTAATAGGTGTTATGACTTTAGTCTGGGGGGTAGTTATTGTCGTTAATGTATTAAGCGACTGCACTGACATAATTGATAATAGCATTGGATCAGATATTATTTATGGATCGGTTACCGTCGCCATCTTTTTTTATGGTTTTTTTGGCATTAAACAACAAATTATTTATGCCGTTCCAATATCCAATTCTACTACAATACCTCCTAAACAGAGAAAAGAACCTCTTACAGACCAATATCAAAAGTCTGGATTAAAGAAAGGGGCATCCGAAAAATACTTGCGACAGTTATTGCAATATATGGATGAGGAAACTCCTTATTTAAATGGTAAGCTCACTTTAAAAGAAGTGGCCTTGGAACTTGAAATTTCTTCGAATCATTTATCACAAGTAATTAATGAAAATTTGGATAAGAATTTCTTTGACTTCGTTAATGAATACCGGATTGATTTTGTAAAGCAAAAAATGGAGGATCCAAAAAATAATAAATACACGATACTTTCAATGGCATATGATAGTGGGTTTAATTCCAAGAGTGGCTTTAATGCTATTTTTAAAAAATATACGGACCAAACACCGAGTCAATATTTAAAAACATTATAATTCATACTATTAGGGCCACCTAACAGATTCCATGCTTTTCTTACTCATCTGTACTTTCTTTCATGTCTTCCCCAAGTCAGTCAACTGTTTTATAGTTAGTTGATCACAAATTACGCTAAGCATCGAGCGAAGCTGAAGTACCGAAGGGCTCTTTTATTATGCGGTGGCAGGCAAACTCCATTCTAAGGTTGGCGAACACCCGAATGAACAACTAGGAGTGAGACAATGCTTGCTGGAAAACCTGGGGAAACCAACGAAGTTCACAAATTCCCGAAAACAATAAAATGAGATTTCTAAATGCGTATTATAAAGCAGAGGTTAATCGGTAAATTATTGATAATATGCCATCGTACCTTGTCGCGTTGACCCTACCTTCAATTATAGTCATTTTTTGAACAAAATTATTTGTTCTAAAAATCTCTTTCTTATAATTGATTTGATATTACCTTCTCCTGATCCGATAATATCATCATTATAAAAGACATCTAATCTTTATTGTTTTACCACCTTAAAACTTTCTACTTGTGTCCCATTTGACCAATTAAAGAAATAGATGCCGCTGCTTAGTTTCTCCATTTTGTATTGAAACGTCACTGCTTTAGTTTCTATCTTATCAATCAAGCTCATATTGGAATTGTAAATCCATATTTTATGATTGCCTTTAGACAAGTTTAGGTTCAATATTTCTGAAACAGGATTTGGATAGTAACTCAACTTTGTTTTCGATTGGATGGAAGGCAATCCTGTGGCAATGCGACAAGTTCCAATTTTATAAGAATCCTTGTTAGCTGAATTATCGTGCTGTCCGGCACCTGCAAAGGAGTAAGTGTAGTAAAAATAGATGGTTGAGCCTTGTGTTGCATTAATCTGAAACGGCACATTGGGCGTAACGTTATAGCCTGGTAAAGGACCACTAACAGAAGTACCGTAATACAAAATACACGTTGGGTTACCTGTGTTGGCATGTAACGGAATAAAAGTAAGGGTAGGGTTGTTGCTTGCCGTTGAGAACTCATACATAAACTCTCCATTAGAAGAAGTGTCTCGACAAGAGGGAGCAGCATCTACAAATACATTCACTGCACCTGAGCTTGCCGTTAAGTTCGACTGATCTGTAGCACTTGCAGTTAGGCTATAATTGCCATTTCCAGTAATCCAATCAAAACTAAAAGGAGCTTGATTGTCAGTTCCAATTAACTGATTATTGGCAAAAAAGCTAACGCTAGCAACCGTATCATTTAAATCTGAAGCGATTGCTGCAATGCGAATTGTATCGAACTCAATGAATCTTGAATTTTCGAATGGAGTAGTAATAGAGACCTTGGGTGCTACATTGTTTGTTATACTTGAAATAATATACATCTCATCGTCATCGCTATAGGTTCCATTATCTACAGTTAATCGCATTTTGTAAACCCCTTCAATCAAACCCATAACAAGGGGTTGAAGCAAAGTATCGTTATTTATAGAGACTACCGAAGGGCCGTATACTTGCTCCCAGTTATAATGAAGGGTTCCGTTGTACGGGTCAACACTTAAACTAGCGTCTAAAGTAGCGCTATCTTTTGGCAATTGAATCAATTGGTTAGCTCCTGCATTTGCAATTGGCTGACTGTAGGGCAGCGTTGAACCTAGTGTGAAATTCAAACGGCCCAGATTAAATTCTCCTTGTTCAAAAGCAAGTCGAATCACTTGAATTCCACTTTTTAATGCGACAAAACTAACGGAAGTACTGGCCCAAGTGGTCCAACTCCCTGTTCCATTTAGGGCAGAAACAGTTTTTACCGTATCGTTGCCAACAACAATGTGGAATGGTCCGCCGCCATTTGCATTGCCTGAAGCATACCGCACGGAAACGGTATAAAAGCCTGCAGTTTGAACATCTACCGTATATTCCAACCATTCGCCTGAATTGATCCATCCGACAACTTTCCCTTCAGTGGCATCGTTACTTGCGTCAACACCTTCTTCTGTTCTATAATCACCGTTATTACTTCTATCCACATCTTGATACGCAATTGTGGAGCCTGAACCACCTTCGAAAATATCGTAATTCCCCGGTTCAATAGTTCCCGGAATAGTTATTGGAGTACCAGAAAAAGGCAATTGATCGCCTGCTATAATGGTTATCATGTTGGAAAGGTTAAAATCGTTTCCTTGATAAATTCTTGCATAAAACCGATGCTTTCCTGCCAAAATGTTTGTTGCCGTATATTCAAACGGAGCAGTGGTGTCTTGACCTAACAAAACTCCGTCTCTTAAAAATTCCACTTTTGTTGCAGTGCCCCCGGTAACGCTTACATTTAATTTACTGCTGCCTCCAGGATACACTTCCGGGTAGTTGGTGATTAACACACCTGTTAAGTCTATGTCTTTGCTTGTGGCGGTGCTATTTGCAGGAACAGTTAATACATAACTGTCTGAAAAAGTAACGGTAAGGCTGGTATTTCCGTAATTGTGGGCGACATAATTTTTTACATTCCCTTTTTTAAATACGGCAGCAATTGGATGATCGGAAGTAACTGTGGCATCTACAATTCCCAAAACATTCATAGCGTGCAGCCAGTGATAGGTCTGAGCATCTGAAACACCAAATTTAAAGTCTCGATCTGGGTAGGAGTCATATAACTGAATTGCCTTTCCTGGGTTTAAAAAAGCCAAGTACTCCCAATAGATATCGTGCCACAGGTTAGGATTTGCCTGGTTGGTTAAAATCCCTGTGTTTGCTTCCATTTCGCTCCATAGTCTAGAAACATAGTTGGTATCATGACCAAGGTACAAGGAACCACCGTGAATGGGGTATAATTCAATTCCATAAGAGGCGGCAATGTCGCTGGTCCAAAAGGTTCCATTGTCGTAACTGTTGCCCCACACTCGAGAAACCAAACTGTATGCTTGATTGGCTCTAAAATTTCGATTGCTTTTATCCAACCAATACTCTTCAATGGCAGTTTGTTCTGTAGTGTACAAGTAAATCCCTAAATCTCGAATTGCTGTGTTACCGCTTACGCTGCCCCAGTGAATTAGAGAAGAGTTAAATTGCATGCTTTCTGAGGTAGATTCTTGATCGTTACCTTGCGGGAAGGTGGCAAAACCATTTGCCCAACAATGGCCTGCATAGGGGCTAAAGTTTCTTAAAAACGGAAACTGAGTATCTGTTCTACTATCACTCGCGGCATCTCGGACCAAAAGGTTCACCATTCGACCCCAATTCGCTGCCCAACCAGGCTGGAACTGTTCCACAAATGCAGCTGCATGAATGAAGTAGCCCCAATGAAAATGGTGATCGTTGATGTTTAGATCTTGCCCATGTCCTGCGGGGTAACCCAATAAACTTGTCCAATTCGAATTGTAATAAAACAAAAAGGCTACTTCTCCAGGTTCAGATTTTAACCAATCTTCTAATCTGGTTTTTACAGTGTTTAAAATTGTATTAACTGCAGCTTGGTTTCCCATTTTATCGGCTATTCTTGCCGTTTGAATGAGGCGATTCATCAATTGCCCTTCATTGTATGAGTCTGTCCAAACATCTAATTGATCGTTTTTAATGGCTTCTACTTTGTCATCTAACTCCCCGGGATTAAAACTGGGGCTATAATAATCTAAATAGGGTAGCGTAGGTACAATTCCATAAAAGGTATTCGAAACCTGAAAATGATTGCCAACCAAGGTCTTCATTTCACCACGTGCAGTAGCGTAAGAAGGACCTATTGGTCGCGGCGAGCTGTTGCTCAAATTATCCCACTGGTGTGGCAGTAACCCAATTAACATGTTGGTATCTGTTCCTTCTTTCACATCAGTAACAATGCTAAAGTCTGTCGTAACTACCGAACTTGAGGCATTAAATTGCCAATCTGCTCGTGTATCAACCGGAAAAACATAGGCGTAGCGTTTGAAAGCGTTGGCCGTAGCCATTACATTGGTGGCGGTAAGCGGAATAAATGCCATGGACCAATAATTTTTACCGTTAAGCGTAGAAGTATAGGTAGTTCCAGTTTGTGTCCAAGAACTGCCAGCCGGAGCATAAACGGCAAAATCAGCAGCGTTTCTTAAATTGTTGATGACTAACATCTCTCCTGAAACCGTTACTGTTCCTTGATTTACCTGTATTTGAGCAATATCAGTCGAATCTTTTTCAAAGTAAATAAAGGGCATTCCAATACCTGAAGTTGCTGTAAAATGATGGTTTGAATTTTGCCAATCCATGGTAATGGTCCAATCTGTAAAGTCAGAAACATTAGCAGCAGTGGCATTTAGGCCGGTAACCCCAACCACAACTGGCTCAATGTTATCAATAACTCCCCAAGGAATGTAGGTGGTTACCAGACCTGAATTTTTAGTTTTCATGGTAAACGGATAGTTGAACAAGTTACTGGCATGTGCATTTTTTACCTTAGCCGACCACCAATCGTTGGTTGGAACTGGTTTTCCTGCGGCATTCCCAACGGTATAAGCAGTTCCGCTAGGGAAGGAGTTTCTTCCGGCCGCATCTGTTCCTGGAAAACTGCTGGTGTAACCGCCGCTGCCAATTGATACATGTTGTGAAAACCCTAAAGTAGAGACTTGTGCAAGAGAAATAAAGAAAATAGATCGTTTTATAATTCTACCGATATTCATAAAGGTGTATTTAAAATATAGTGCTTCTTAAACCATAGATGTTGGACTCAACATAGCTTATAGTAAAAATAACAATTAGTTATTTTAAAAAAAAGTCTTTACTGTATCAAGCTTTATATGGAATACTTTTATGCAGAGCTTGTGGAGACTAACAAAGTTCACCAATTCCCGAAAACAATAAAATGAGATTTGTAAATGTGTGTGTGAAGTAAGGGAGGCAATCTCTTATTTGCTCAATCTTAATATTCTAAATGCTCCTCGTAAAACGATAATGAACACAATTGAACCAGTGATTAAATCAGGTAGATTGCTGTTTGTCCAATTAACAAAGAGAGCAGCAACAATAACTCCAACATTTATAATCACATCGTTTGATGTAAATATCAAGCTTGCTTGCATATGAGCATCTTTCTTGTTTTTTGACAATTGAAGTAAGTACAAGCAAGCTCCATTTGCCATTAAAGCGAATATGGAGACTACTATCATCGTTTTAAAGTCGGGAACATGTTCTGCTCCAATACATCTTCTTAGCACCTCCACAAAGCCAATCATTGCCAATATGATCTGTAAATAACCTGAAAGCTTTGCAATACCTTTTTTCCTAACAGCTGAACCACCAACTGCCAATAAGCTTATTCCATAAACAAAGGAGTCGGCTAACATATCTAAACTATCAGCAATAAGCCCCATAGATTTAGAAATAAGACCCGTAGTCATTTCTATTATAAAAAATGTAAAGTTGATGACTAGAACAGCCCAAAGTAGCTTCTTCTGATTGTTATTCTTTGCTTGTTTAACATAATCCGAGGTTTCAGTAGAAAGCAATTTATCTCCAAGCTTTAATTCAGATAATGAAGCTGCTATTTCTTTAATTCCTGCTACATGATAAACGGTGAGTTTTCGATTAGAAATATCAAAGTCTAAATCTTGAATAGCCGAAATATCCTGAAGTTTTAACCGAATAAGGTTTTCTTCAGAAGGGCAATCCATCTTAGTTATTTCAAATATTGATTTATTCACTTTTAACAACAATCACTTCCACAACTTCCGTTTTCTTGAATAGGAGGACAGGGAACAGTTCCATAGGAACAATACACACAACAATCGTTATTGATTGGTTTTAAAACGGCCTTACAGTTCTCACAATCATAAAAGTATTGGCACGCATCGGTTGGCATTACTTCTTCTTTTTGATGCCCGCATTTAGGACAAGTAATGGTAGATTTTAATTCAATTGTCTTCTCCATTATTCACCCATTTTATGATCCAATACTTTATAGCCCGTTTCTTCCTCCAATTTCATTTTTAACTCACTAATAGCTATTTTAGAAGTATCAACCTGAATAATGGCATTCCCTTCTTTGTAAGAAGCTTTTGCTTCTGAAACTCCATTCATTGGTAATAATGCAGACTGTATATGATTTTCGCATCCTGCACAAGTCATTCCTTTAATATTGATTGTGCATTGAACGGCTTTTGTGCTATCTGAATCTGTTTGCACAATTGCAGCTTGAGAATAGAAATTATTAGAATAATACGGAAAGGAAAACATCAAAATGGAAAGCATGGTAATTGACCATAAAAAGCCTTTAGAATTGAGAACGTTTTTCTTTTCAGGAACGTCACAATTGCAATCATCTACAGGTTTTGATTTATATGCTTGATAAAAAGCCAATCCCAAGGCAAGTATTGAAATTCCCATTAAAAAAGGTCTTGCAGGTTCTATCCAAGAAAAAGCAGAAGCAGCTCCTGCCACACCACCAACAATAGCAATTAAGGGAGCAATGCAGCATAGGGAAGAGGCTATGGCGGCTATAAGGCCTGCACTTATATAGGTTGTTTTCATAATTATAGATTTTAAAGTTAAGCATTACGCCAATTATCTTTGATTCGTATGCGATCGGTTGAAAAACATTATAAAGTAGAGCGAGAGCGAATGTTTTATAATGGAGTGCAGCGAGCCCAACGAAAGTAAACCGGTGCTTTATTTTAAATAAAAAACTTCAGTTTGCGAACACAATTAAAAACAAAGAGATACAGCTAAGTTTTTAGAGCGGTCCTCGGTTTAATTTCTTTTTTAGAAAATGGCCTGCACTGAGTATTTCGACTATCGCTTACTATAAACGTGGGTCGAAGTGGAGGGAAGGTTTATTTCTTCTTTCTAAAGTCTAGCGTTGATAGAACACCGAGCTACGAGGTGCATGAATATAGACCAATTTTATGCTAATTGGAGCGCTTCCATAATAACCAAAAAGCATAACAAAAATTTAATATAAATTTGACTGACTCTATTTTAAATCTATATTAAATTAATTTATTCATTGGAACAAGATTCTCTCAATTCAATACCAAAAATTGACAAAAAGGCATTCAAAATTGTATTTGATGTACATTACAAGCCTTTATGTGCTTTTGCATATCGGTATGTGAAAGATACTTTTGTAGCAGAAGATATGATTCAAGAAGTATTCGAAAGCCTTTGGGAAAAGAGACTAGATTTTTATCATGAAAAAGCAATTAAAGCATTTCTATATACTTCAGTAAGAAATAAATGCTTGAACCATTTGAAGCACAATGCTGTGCTTGAAAAACATGAAGAAAAATTGATTTATGAACTAGAATCTGAATCTTTTTTTACACAACACGTTATTGAAGAAGAAACCTTTAATCAATTGTATGTTGAAATAGAGCAGCTGCCAAATGCAGCTAAAAAAATTATTCTACTTGCATTGAAAGGCTTGAAAAACAAAGAAATTGCTGAAGAGCTTAACATTTCCGAAAATACGGTTAAGACTCAAAAGAAGATTGCATACAGCAAGTTAAAGAAGGGCTTATCTCCAATTGTAAATGGAATTTTATTGAGCCTTTAAAAAAATAATTTACTTTTCTTTCACCCTGTTTTGAATTAGGTTGTTTTAGATATAGAACAATTCTTAAAACATGGAACAATCTTTTCAAATTGCAGACCTCCTTCACAAAAAGATAAAAGGTCAACTCTCTTTAGAAGAAGAAAAGCAACTTCAACAATGGGTAGATGAAAGTCAATCCAATTTGGCATTTTATAAAAAAATGTTGAAAGATAATACGCTTATTGAGAAGCTTGACGCGTATCAGCTTTTTGACAAAGCAAAAGCTTGGACTTCGCTCGATAAAAAACTGTTTGCAAGCAAGGTTATTAAAATGAATGCCAGGAAACTACTTCGATACGCCGCGGTCTTGATTCCTTTTATTATGTTAGTTAGCGGTAGTATTTATTGGTGGAATGAGCAATTAAATTCTTTAGCTAAAATTGATGAAATCATTAAACCTTGGGAGCAAAAAGCAACCTTGACACTAGCAAATGGAAAAACACTGAACCTTCAAAACAAAATAAACACTACTGTGGAGGAAGGTGGAGCTCAACTTAATAATTTGAAGGATGTATTAACCTATACCTCAAACAAAGAAATCAAAGAACTTGAGGCCTTAGTTTACAATACACTTGTAACCCCCAAGGGAGGAAATTATCAACTCACTATGAGCGACGGAACAGAAGTGTGGTTGAATGCAAATACTTCAATTCGATATCCTGTTGTGTTTACAGATTCCACAAGAGAAGTCTTTTTAAATGGAGAAGCATTTTTTGATGTTCAACACGATGGCAAAGCATTTATTGTAAATACATCAGAAGCGAATGTACGGGTGTTGGGAACATCATTTAATGTCTCTGCTTACGATAATGAACCCTATACGTCAACAACGTTAGTTGACGGCAGTGTTAAACTATCAACCGCTGACATGGAAAAAACCTTGGTACCCAACGACCAGGCGAATGTATTTAAAAACAACACTGACATTCAGATAGAACCGGTAAATACTGACTTGTTTACTTCTTGGATGAGGGGTAAAGTAGAGTTTGAGGCCGAAAGTCTTGAAGCAGTAATGCGAAGATTAGCCCGTATCTATGATTTCGATTATCAATTTGAAAATGAAGCCGCTAAACACTATCATTTCACCGCTAGAATAGATAATTCTCAACCCATTTCTACGATTCTAAAAATGCTCGAAACGACCACCAATGTAGAATTTAAATTAAAAGAAAATACAATAATCATTCTCTAAAAAAAAGAAGGGAAATGCGCTAACATTTCCCATTCTAAATTTAATTAAAAAAGACCTGAAATCTTTAATAGACTTTAAAATTATGAAAAATATCAACGTAAAATACAGTATTAACCGATGTCTTAGAAGACATACTATTAAACCAATGCTACTCCTATCCATGCTTTTATTGATGGTTTCGATTCAATTGAATGCACAGGAAGTAAAGTATACTTTCTCCGTAGAAAAGGGTACCATAAAAACGATAATTAATGAACTCAAGAAAAAAAGCGACATCAATTTTATATACAACAATGAGGAAGTAAAAAAATGTGCTCCAATCACCTTAACCGTAACCAATGCGAGCATAGAAGAAGTACTTCGGAAAGCCCTTAAAAACAGTCACCTTGATTTTGAAAAGCAGGGAAGTACCATTGTTATTTTCCCCATCGACAAAACATCTGATAGCGACCAAATTCCAGGTTTAAGTTTAACCCAAACGGTGAGAGGCACGGTTGTAGATGCTGATAGTAAAATGCCACTCATTGGAGCCACCATAAAAATAGTAAATAGTAAGCCCCTTAAAGGCACATCAGCAGACGTATCTGGAAGGTTTAGGTTGGATAAAGTACCTGTAGGTCGAATTGATATCCAATTGTCTTACATTGGTTATGAAGTAAAAATAATCCCAAACATAGTAGTCAATTCGGGAAAAGAAGTCGTTTTAAAAATAGACCTGCAAGAATCTGTTGTTGCAATGGACGAAGTACTCATACGGCCTGACAAAGAAAAGGGGAAAGCATTGAATGAAATGTCGCTGATTGGCGCTCGTTCCATCTCTCCAGAAGAATCTAATCGGTTCGCCGGCCCATTTAATGATCCATCAAGAATTGTATCTAATTACGCAGGAGTGGCAGCCAGTCAAGACGGGAGTAACGATATAATTGTTCGAGGAAATTCACCTAAATACATGCAATGGCGATTGGAAGGAGTGCAGATTACTAATCCAAATCATTTTGCTGACCAAAACGCAGTAGGTGGGAGTGGAATAAGTGCGCTGAACAATAATTTATTGGCTACCTCTGATTTTCATACAGGAGCATTTTCTCCAGAATATGGCGATGTATTATCGGGTGTTTACGATATAAAGCTGCGAGTTGGAAACAATGAAAAAATGGAAGGCTCTGCAGCACTAGGAATCTTAGGAACTGATTTAACATTGGAAGGGCCTCTTAAAAAAGGATATGGCGGTTCGTACTTGGTAAATTATAGATATTCAACTATTTCATTAATTAAAGATCTTGGATTAGTAGATGTCGATGGAGTTCCAAAATTTCAAGATGCTGCTTTTAAAATCCAATTGCCGACTAAAAAAATGGGAGTTTTCTCTTTGTTTGGTATAGCAGGTTTAAGTGGTTCTAACTTAGAAGATGTTGCCCTTATTGATGGATGGACTGAAGGAGACAAGCCTAGACCTTATGACGTAGCAGCACAGGACTATGAAACTCAGACGTATTTATTGAATACTGGAATCAACCACACCTTAAGTCTAGGTGAGAACAGTTACTTAAAAACAACATTGGCTTATTCTGTAGATGGAATTCAAGATGATGTATTTGAATCTAAATTGATACCAATTTCTGACGCTAGTGGCAATCATTTGAGAGATTCTACTACTGAAAAGGCATTAAATTATAAGGCGAGATTAAAGAAAACAGCCTACAGAGGTGCCGTAACCTATCACAATAAGATGGATGCAAAAAATAAAATTCAAATCGGCACAAAATATAATATGTTTACTTACGACAATAATCAAAGTTTGTTGCAGAATGGATTTAATTCAAGAACTGATCTACTAAATATTGATAATAACATAAGCACTATTAGAAACTTTTTCGCTTGGAAACACAGATTTAATCAAGACATTACTATGGTTATGGGATTCCACAATATGAATGTTTTGTATAACAAAAAGAGCACGTTAGAACCAAGAATTGCATTCAATTGGAAACTGTCAACTAAGAATACACTATCCGCAGGTTATGGTAACCATAGCAATATGGAAAGCATTCACAATTATTTTGCAAAAGTGCAGCAAGCAGATGGGAGTATAACTGAGCCTAACAAAGATCTTGATTTATTAAAAGCACATCATTTTGTAGTGGGTTTTGAAAGACGCTTTTCTGAAAATTTACTCGGAAAAGTGGAGCTTTACTATCAAAGTTTATACAATTTACCAGTAGAAAATAACGATACGAGTTACTATGCAACCATCAATGAAGGATCTGATTTTAGGTATGTAGATTTAGTGAATAAAGGAACAGGTGAGAATTATGGAATTGAATTTACATTGGAGCGTTTTTTCACAAACGATTATTACTACTTAATTAACACATCCCTCTATAATTCAACCTACAAATCTTTAGAAGGAGTAAAGCGAAATACCCGATACAATGGCAATTACATCGTAAATATTTTAGTTGGTAAGGAATTTAGGGAGCTTGGTAAAAAGAAGAACCAGACACTAGGTTTAAATGCTAAACTATTTTATGGTGGTGGTAAAAAGTTTATTCCTTTATTAAGAGATACCGACGGAAACTTAGCCGTTGATCCTAAAAGTAATAACTACTGGGATTACGAAAAAGCCTACGAAGATAAAATTGAAGACATTTATCAAATTACGCTCTCAACAAGTTACAAGTGGAATAAACCAAAAACAACTTATGAGTTGTGGTTCAACCTTGATAATATAACTGGCAATAAAGGAAAGTTATCTGAATATTATGATGAAGAAGAACCCAACTCAATTGGTTATAAAACGCAATTTGGCTTTTTTCCAAACATGATGTTTAGGGTTTATTTCTAAAGCCTGCTTCCATCCATTTTTAGTCAACAAAAGAATACAAAAACAACAGGGTACTGTTTTAGTGCTTCTTCCTGCGCAAAAACTCGCGAACAAGAACGTAATAATAGTTCCTCAACAATAATGATAAAACCTTCATTAGTAAAACAATTCACATATAAATCAACAGAAATCAAGAATACTAACCCCATTAAAAATTAAACAAAATGAAAAAAATAATAATTGCAATACTGATACTCCTTAGCGGTCAACTTTCCGCAAATCCAACAAGCAGAACAGAAGAATTTGATTCAATAAAAAAGCAAATTGGAACATTTTTGAATAGCTCAAAAGCACCAGTTTATCAAGATGTTGTTGTAGTGGTAAAGTTTAAACTAACTGAAAAAAATACGATTGTAGTAACCTCAATAGCATCAAATGAATATGAGATTACAAATTACATTAGAACGACATTAAATAACAAAGAGCTGCTAATAGATGAATCAAGTACTGTTATTTTTTACTCCATTCCTGTGCGGTTTACAGCAAAAAGAAAATAATAATTAATAGTAAATAAATTTAAAAAAAAGAACATGAAAAAAATGAACAACATCACCTTCGGAATTACAATGACCTGCTTATTAGCTGTTATTTATTCGTTTACAATAGCAGAGAAAAGCTATGAGTTTAAAACCATAACGATAGTTGAATCTATTGTTCCATCAGGATTAGGAAGGTCAAGGATTATCAACACATTAGAACCAAGAAATTATAAGG